>JAHCKV010000216.1 GCA_026125595.1 Burkholderiales bacterium
GGGCTGCTCGGCGTCGAGACGATGAAGGAAGGCACGCCGATCAACGTCAAGGAGATCGAAGGTGCGATGAAGCGCCAGGGCATCAAGTCGATCGAGAAGGGAGACATCGTCATCTTTCACACCGGCTGGCTGAAGATTCTCGGCAAGGACGACAAGCGTTACGGTTCGGTCGAACCCGGCCTGGGCAAGGAAGGTGCGCTGTATCTGGTGGACAAGGGTGTGGCCGCCGTCGGTGCCGACACCTGGGGCGTGGAAGCCGTGCCGTTCGAGCCGGGTGTCGGCGTGTTCGAGGTGCACCAGATCCTGATTCAGCAGAACGGGATCTACATCCTCGAAACGATGAACGTCGAACCGCTGGTCAACGACAAGGCCTACGAAGTGTTCTTCACGCTCGGCGCGTCGCGGCTGACCGGCGCGGTGCAGGCCATCATCAACCCGATCGCGATCAAGTAATCGCGACCCGTTCGCTGCAAAGAAAAACCGGCCTGCGGGCCGGTTTTTCTTGTGCCACCCGCCCGTTCAACGCCGGCGGCGACGCACGACGAATCCGAGCAGCGCTATCCCCGCACCCAGCAGCGCCCACGTCTGCGGCTCCGGCACCAGCACCGCGACCGTGCCACCGTAGTCGACAACGTAGAGATTGCCGGCGGCATCTTCGCCGAACGATGCGATCGACGAGATTCCGGCCTCGACCACCACCGGCGTCCAGTCGGTGAGTTCGGTGACGGCGCCGTCCACGAGCCGGAACGAACCCACGGTGCCACGCACGAAATCACCGAAGAAATAAGTCCCCTGCAACGCTTCGATCGGACCGCGGTAGACATGGCCGCCGGTGATCGATGCGCCGGATCCGTCGTGGGCATACTCGTAGACCGGATCGATCGAATTCGGCACCGCACCGCCCACCGTGCCTTCGCGGATGTTCCAGCCGAAGTTGCGTTCGCCGTCCGCCGCGTCCGCGAGCACGACATTCACCTCCTCGCGCGCGTCCTGCCCGACATCGGCGATCCAGAAATCGCCGGTCTCGCGATCGAAGCTGTTGCGGAACGGATTGCGCAGACCGATGGCCCAGATCTCGTCGTTGCCTGCCGTGGCACCGGCATACGGATTGGTGCCGGGGATCGTGTAGTTGCGGCCGTCGTCGCCGGCGAAATCATCGCCGCGCACACCGATGCGCAGGATCTTGCCGAGATTGGTGTTCACGTTCTGTCCGGACCCGAGCGGATCGCCGGACCCACCGCCGTCACCGGTCGCGATGTAGAGATTGTCACCTTCGCCGGGCCGGAATCCGATCCAGCCACCCTTGTGGTTGGCGTGCTGCACGGGCTGCTCGATGGTCATCAGCCGATGGACGGAATCCGGATCGCCGAGCGCGCGATCCGGAGTGGCGGTATACCGTTCGATGATCGTGTGGCCGGTGTCCACGTCGGTGTAATTGACGTAGAAGTGGCCGTTGCTGCCGAATTGCGGATCGAACGCGAGACCGAGCAGACCGCGCTCGCCTTCGAGACTGGACACGCGGGCGGAGATATCGAGGAACGACGACTGCGTGCCGGCCGCCCGATCGATCGCGGTGATGACGCCACCGCGGCCGACGACGAACAGCCGGTCGTCACCCGCCGGCGCGGTGACGAACAACGGCCGGTCCAGCGCCGCAGCCACTTCCTGCAACGAATAAGCCGCAGCGGGAGCGGCAGCCCCGAGACCGACCACGAGACAGCAGGTGGAAAGGGCTGAACACGATCGAGCAGACATGTTGTTCCTCCGGTAGGCCGCGTCGAACGTTGGTGCGGCCGATCGATTCCGTGGATCCCTGTCCCCCGACCATTGCATGGTAGGGAAATGCCCGGCTGCTGCCAATGTCGCGGTCCGGCTACACTGCGCTGCATCATCCACCGAGGAACGTCGCATGTCCTGGAAGACCGCCCACCGTTCGCTGTACTACGCCACGATGCCGGAGCCCGATGATCTGGTGCTGCCTCCGGCCGAGACCGCATTGCTCGTCATCGACATCCAGAACACCTACCTGGAACGCCCCGATCGGTCGAAGCTGTCGCCGGCCGAGCAGGCGCACTTCGATGCATGGACGCCGTTCCACGAGCGGATGCACGGCACGGTGATTCCGAACGTGCGCGACCTGATCGGCTGGTTCCGGCACCACGGCATGGAAGTGGTCTACGCGCGCATCGCATGCCACACGCGCGACGGCCGCGACCGGTCGCTGTCGCAGAAGATGCCCGGCTTCAACAATCTGCTGCTGCCGAAGGACGAAGCCGCGTCGCAGATCATCGATGCGCTGGCCCCGCGCGGCGACGAGATCGTCGTGCACAAGACCACGGACAGCGCGCTGACCGGCACCAATCTGCGACTGATCCTGCACAATCTGGGCGTGAAGCACGTGGTGTGCGTCGGAATCTTCACCGACCAGTGCGTGTCTTCCACGGTACGCAGCCTCGCCGACGAGAGTTTCGGTGTCGTGGTCGTCGACGATTGCTGCGCGGCGGCGACGGACGATCTGCATCGTCACGAGCTGGAAATCATCAACCATATCTACTGCCACGTGCTGACGGCGGCGGAACTCAAACTGCAGATGAAGCTTTCGTGATTCACCTCTCGTCAGGGAAACGCTGCATCGGCGCGCTGTTCGTGTGCGCACTGATTCTGCCTTCGATGGCACACGGCCTCGTCGATGGCGTGCCGACACGCAGTTTCGGCCACCAGGGCGTGGTCGGCGAACGCTACGACGGCGTTCTGATCGCGCCGAACTGGGTGCTGACGGCGTCCCACGTGGCACGCAGCGGCGTAGTGTTCCACGCCGGCGTGGGCGAGGCACCGATCGACGCGGCGTACCTCGCGCCGGGCGCGAAGTTTCCCGATCACGACATCGCGCTGCTGCATCTCGCAAGCCCGCTGTCGGCAGCGTCGATGCCGCGGCTCAACGCGAAGCTGCTCAGTGGTGGCGACGCCGCCGAGTTCGGGACGGTCACGCTGGTGGCCGCCGACAACGGCGAAGAAAAGCGCTTCGTCCGATCCCGACTGGCCCGAACCTTCGACACCTATCAGGGCCCGAACGGCGTGTTGCACACCACATGGTGGATCGCGGTGGATGCGCCCGGCGACGTGCCGCTGGTCCAGGGGGGTGACAGTGGCAGCGTGCTGTATGCGGGCTCCGTCGACGACAGCGACGGCCTGATCCTCGGCATCGCCTCGGCCCAGTGCAAGGCACCGTATGCGCCGTACTCCTGCTACGTGCAGCCGGCTGCCTATCGCGAATGGATCGACGCGACGATGGCGGCGTCGGGTCAGTCGGCGGTCTGGGATGTGCCGTCGGAATCACGAGCCTGGTGGCTTTGGCCGCTCGGCGGCGGGGGTGCCGTTGCGGCCGCGGGTCTGGCGGCCGTCGTCGTGCACCGACTGCGGCGCCACCGCGACTGACGCGACTGCACGCCGCTTCACGGAGCGTCGGATCGGCGCGGCACCCCGCCCAGGTACTGCTCGAAATCTTCAGCGGTGACCGGACGACCGAACAGATAGCCCTGGCCGTAACGGCAACCCATCTTGCGCAGCGCTTGCGCCTGCTCCGGCGTCTCGACCCCTTCGGCGATCACCTCGAGCCGCAGGCTCTTGCCCAACGACAAGACGGCATCGACGATGGCAAGGGCATCGCGGCTGCGAGCCAGATCGATCACGAAGCTGCGGTCGATCTTCAACTTGCTGACCGGCAGACTGCGCAGATAGGTCAACGAAGAATAGCCGGTGCCGAAATCGTCGATCGACAGACGCGCGCCCAGTGCGTGCAGTTCCCAGATGTGCTGCACGGCGCTGCGCACGTCGCTGACCAGCACCGATTCGGTCAACTCGACCTCGAGCCGCGCCGGCGGAAACTCCAGCTCGACGAGTGCCCGACGGAAGCGCGACGCGATGGACGGATCGCGCAGCTGCCGGCTCGACACGTTGACGGCGAGCCGCAGATCGCCGTGACCGAGTGCCTCCCAGCGCTTCATGTCGGCCAACGCGCGGCGCAGCACCCAGTCGCCGAGCGGTTCGATCAGCCCGCATTCCTCGGCGATGCCGATGAACTCGTGGGGCGGAATGAACTCGCCCTTGCCGAGCGGCATCCGCGCCAGCGCTTCGACACCGATGATCCGGTTTTCGTCCAGATGCAGGATCGGTTGATAGTGCACATCGAGCGTACCGGTCTTCAACGCCTGTCGCAGCAGCACTTCGACATTGGCCCGATGACGGACCGAGCGCTGGATCTCGTCGTCGTAGCCGCTGACACCGCCGGCGCCCTCGCGTTTGGCGTGATACATCGCGAGATCGGCACAGCGCATCAGACCGTCCGCGGTCGACGCATCGCGCGGAAACGATGTGACGCCGAGCGAGCAGCCGAGCGGCCATTCGCGCGATTCGATCGTGATCGGTTCCTCAAGACCCGCGCGCAGACGGTTCGCGAGGCCGTTCAGTTCGTCCGGGCCCTGGAACGCGAGCACGAGCACGCCGAACTCGTCGCCGCCGAGTCGTGCCAGCACATCGTCGCCGCGGACCCGGTCGCTCAATCGTCGCGCGACTTCCTTCAGCACGATATCGCCGGCGTCGTGGCCGATGGTGTCGTTGACCTGCTTGAACTGATCGAGGTCGATCAGGATCACGCCGACCGGCGTGCCTTCGGTCTGGCTGCGCGCGATCGCGGCATCCAGTGCCGTGCGGAAATACGCGCGGTTGTGCAGACCGGTCAGTTCGTCGTGGAACGCGCGGTACTGCAGCTGCGACAGCACCTGACGGTACTCGGTGACGTCGCGACCGAACAGGTTCAGATAGCCCACGGCGGGCACCGGATTCATCGACAGCTCGAACACGCGGCCTCCGAACGCGATCTCGGCGTCGAGGCGGCGGTCGAGCACCAGCAGCTCGGCCATGCGGTCGCCCCAGGGTTCGGGCAGGCGCTCACCGATCTTCGTTCGCCAGTGCGTCAACAAGGTCTGGGACGCCGCGTTCGCATACAGCACGGTGCCGTCCCCGCCGATGCGCAGGATCGGTTCCGGCAGCTCGCCGGGCAGACGCGCGAGGACCGACGACCGGTGCTCGTAGCAGGCGTTCTCGAACGCGCTGGCGGCATTGTCGAGAAACAGCGTCAACCCCTGGACGTCGTTGGTGTCGAGCGGCCGGTGCGGACGCAGGCACACGACCAACTCGTCGGCGTACTGCGAGCGCAGGCACAGCGCGCGGATCCCGTCCGACTGCACCCACTCGCCAGGCTGCCGGCGCGCCTGGCACGCGACCGCGTCGTATCCGTCCGCACCGGATGTCGTCGCACCGTCGGTCGACGGTTTACCCCACGTCGCCAACGTCGTCGTGTCGTTTGCCGCCGCGTCCACCGCCGCGCCGCACCCGAGCGCCGCGCCGTCCCGAAGCCATCCGAGTGCGGCGAGTTGCGTCAACACGGTGGCTGCCAATGCGGGAATGCCCCGCACGGTGAACAGCGCAGCGCTGGCGCGGACGCTGCGTTGCAGCGTCTCACGGACGCCGTGCAGATTCTGCAGATCGCGGTAGGCACGGATGCCGCCGACGATCGTCGTCAGCAGCTTCGTCGCGGTGAGCTCGGTCTTCTCGGTGTAGTCGTTGATGTCGTAGTCGAGCATCACACGCCCCTCGGGCGCCTGACCCGGCTGACCGGTGCGCACGATGATCCGCACGTCGCGCAGGTTCCATGCCCCGCGCAGGGTCTCCACGAAATCCAGTCCGGCACGATCCGTTTCCATCACGACGTCGAGCAGGATGACGGCAACATCCCGATGCTCGCGCAGCACGTCGAACGCGGCAGTGGCCGACGCCGTATGCAACAGCAGCAGAGGACGATCGAGCAAGACCTGCCCTTGCAGCACGAGACGCGTCACATCGTGCACGCCGGGTTCGTCGTCGACGATCAGGATCTTCCACACGGGTGTCGAAGATGCATCCGATGGCGAACCGGTCTGCGGATCCGACGCGGAACGTGCGTCCGCAATCGACGGGCCGCCGACGGGATTCAGTGGCGGTTCATCGTGGAACAGACCGCCGCCTGCAGGTGGATGCGCTTCGTCCAACGCCGGATTCACCCTGGATGTCGATGGAATGCGTGCCTCAGGAAACA
>JAHCKV010000217.1 GCA_026125595.1 Burkholderiales bacterium
TACAAGAAGATCTGCGAAGTCACCGGTATCAACAATCTGCAGGTCGCGGACAAGGCGACCAGCACCAACACCAATACCCAGGTCGACACGTCGCGGACCATCACGCTCGAGTTCGACGCGAACACGCGCAACGAGTTGCCGTGGGAGTTTCGCCCGGTCGAGAGTTCCATCAAGGTGCATCCCGGACAGCTGGTGCAGATCGCCTACGAAGTGCACAACCGGTCGGAGCAGATGGTCTCCGGTCAGGCGATTCCGAGCTACGGTCCGCGGCTGGCCGAACGGTATTTCCGCAAGCTCGACTGCTTCTGTTTCGCGAAGCAGGATTTGCGGGCCGGCGAGACCCGGCAGATGCCGGTGGTGTTCGTAATCCAACCCGACCTGCCGGACGATGTGAACACGATCACGCTGTCCTATACGTTCTTCCGCATCGAAGGGCCGACCATGCCTTCGGCGGCCCGAGTCCCGGCTGCCGGTTCCACCGGCCCGGAATCCTGATTTCATCATCCACGACCGTCGCACGGCTCCATAACGAGGGGAACATGAGTACCGCCACCCACGACGCAACCCGCTATTTCATTCCGGACCCGTCCATCTGGCCACTGGTGGGATCGATCGCGCTGACGTTCCTCGGATTTGGCGCCGCCATGTCCATGAACAGTTACGCCGCCGGTCCCTGGCTGCTGGTCGCCGGACTGGCCATCGTGATCTACATGTTCTTCGGCTGGTTCGGTGTCGTGATCCGCGAGAGCCGGGCCGGCAAGTACAACCGGCAGGTGGACACGTCGTTCCGCTGGAGCATGAGCTGGTTCATCTTCTCCGAAGTGATGTTCTTCGCGGCCTTCTTCGGTGCGCTGTTCTACATGCGGGTGTTGTCGGTCCCCGATCTGGCGACCGGTGCGACGGGTGAGTTCCTGTGGCCGGAGTTCAAGGCCGTGTGGCCGGTGTCGGGTCCGCGGATCGAAGACACCTTCACGCCGATGGGTGCCTGGGGAATCCCGGCCATCAACACGCTGCTGCTGCTGACTTCCGGCGCCACGCTGACCTGGGCCCACTGGGGTCTGGCGAAGGGCAATCGTGGTCAGTTGAATCTCGGGCTGTTCCTGACGATCGCGCTCGGCATCGTGTTCCTGTGCCTGCAGGCCTACGAGTACCACCATGCATTCACGGAACTGAACCTGAGCCTGTCATCGGGTGCCTATGGCGCCAGCTTCTACATGCTTACCGGCTTCCACGGCTTCCACGTCACGATGGGAACGATCATGCTGATCGTGATCTTCGTTCGCTGCCTGCGTGGCCACTTCTCGCACGATCAGCAGTTCGGCTTCGAGGCCGTGTCCTGGTACTGGCACTTCGTGGACGTGGTCTGGCTGCTGCTGTTCGTTCTGATCTACTGGCTCTGAGGTACGGCCCAAGAAGAACTAGAAGGGGGAGGACAGCCCCTCCGAAGAGGGGGGCGTGGATTTCGCCGCACGGCTGCACAGTGCGGCGATTTTTTTTCCGGCTACAGCCCTCGACTCGGAATCAGGCCGAAGTAGTACCCGGCCATCAGCAGCAGGAACAGCGTGATTGAGAACGCGACGCGCAGCGTCAACGCCTTGACCGTCCGTGTGGAACGGCCTTTGTCGCGGATCAGGTAGAACAGCGCCGAACCCAGCGACAGCAGAATCAGGACGAGAAAGATGATGACGACGATCTTCATGCGACAGCTCCGGGCGAAACGGCGAGTGTATTGAATGAGTCTGCCCGACACCACGGGACCTGCACCGCGCCGACGGTTTCGACCGCGTGCCGTACCGACGATCGTCGCCGCGCTCGGTTTGACGCTGACCGTGTCGGCCTGCGTCTGGCAGTACGGGCGTGGGCGCGAAAAGGACCGGATCACCGAAACCCTCGCCGCCGCGAACGAAGCCGGCGTCGTGGCGCTCGGCGCGATGCCCGTGAGATCGGAGTCGGTACGATTCCGCCAGGTTTCCGCGACCGGGGTGTTCATCCCGGCGACATTGGTATTGCAGGACAACCAGTCGCGTGGTCCGCAGCCGGGGTATCACGTGTTCATGGCGTTGCGTATCGGTGACGGACCGACCCACGTGCTGGTCAAACGCGGGTGGATCGCCGCCGGATTCGATCGCACGCAGTTGCCGATGGTGACGACGCCGGACGGCATCATCGAGGTCAGCGGCCTCGCGTTGCCGACGAACTCGCGCTTTCTCGAACTGTCTGCCGATACGCAGGCCGGATCGGTGTGGCAGAACGTCACGCTCGACCGTTTCGCGACCCGCTTCGGCATCGATCTGCAACCTCTGATTCTCGAGCAGCACAGTACGCTCGATGATGGCCTGGTCCGGCAATGGCCCAGACCCGCGAGCGGCTCTGCCACCCACTACGGCTATGCGTTCCAATGGGGCGCCATGGCCACACTGATTGTCATCCTCTATGTCTATTTCGCCCTCCGTCGCCCCCGAGCGTCCGCGCCGTCGGCGTCGTGAGCTGATCCTCCTCGGGATCATCTGCGTCGCGCCCGTCGTGGCGTCGTACTTTGCGTATTTCGTCTGGCAACCGAGTCATTTCAAGAACTACGGCGAGTTGCTGCAGCCGACGGCGATTCCGGAACTGACCGCGGTGCAGACTGACCCGGCCGATGCGGTGATGATCCCGCCCAAGGGCCACTGGACGCTGGTCATGGTGGATGCCGGCGCCTGCGACGCGGCGTGCCGCACGAAGTTGTGGCAGATCCGGCAGTTGCGGCTGACACAGGGCAAGGACGCCGACCGGGTATCCCGCGCCTGGGTGATCGACGACGGTGCGACGCCGTCGGCGGACCTGAGGCGCGACTACGCAGGAACCGTCCTCGTGTCGGGTCTGGATGGCAAACTGACGGCCCGGCTGCCGGCCGAACGATCGCCGCGGGACCACCTGTACCTGGTCGATCCGCTCGGCAATCTGATGATGCGGTTCCCGCGGGATGCGGATCCGAACCGCATCAAGAAGGATCTGATCCACCTGCTGAAGGTTTCGAGAATCGGCTGATGAATGTTCGCACCGCATTCCGTGCCCTGGTCTACACCGCGACCGTGCTGGCGCTGGTCGTCGTGGTCTTCGGGGCTTTCGTCCGTCTTTCCGATGCCGGTCTCGGCTGCCCCGACTGGCCCGGCTGCTACGGGCACGTGTCGGTGCCCAAGACCGAGGAAGCATTGGCGCGTGCCGTGGAGCGATTCCCGGACAGTGTCGTCGAGTCGCGCAAGGCGTGGATCGAGATGATTCACCGCTATCTGGCCGGTACCCTCGGTGTGCTGGTGCTGGGCATCGCGATCGTGGCGTGGCGCAGACGCGGTGATCTGGAGCAATCCCCGGTACTGCCGACGGCGCTGGTTGCGCTGATCATCGTGCAGGCGGCGTTCGGCATGTGGACGGTGACGCTGCGGCTGATGCCGATCATCGTGACGCTGCACCTGATCGGCGGCATGGCCACGCTGGGATTGCTGACCTGGCTGTCGGCGCGACAGAGCGTGCCACCGACCAGTTACCGGATGCTCGCCGGCGATGTCCGGGCGAGCGGATCCCACAGCGGCTGGGCGTTGCTCGCACTGGCAGCGCTGATCGTGCAGCTCGCGCTCGGCGGTTGGGTCAGTACCAATTACGCGGGCATGGCGTGCCCCGACATGCCGCTGTGCCACGGCCAGGTCATTCCGCCGATGGATTTCCCGGACGGCTTCGCGCTGTGGCGCCAGCTGGGATTCACGGCAGCCGGTGAGCCGTTGTCGGGCGAAGCCCTGACCGCGATCCAGTGGAGTCACCGGATCTGGGCCGTCGTCACGTTGATCGTGCTGCTGATCGCCGGCAGGACGGCCGCGCGCATCCCATCGCTGCGGGCGTCCGGCATCACGGTGATCGCCCTCGCACTGATTCAGGTGTCCATCGGCATCGCCAACGTCGTTTACGTGCTGCCGGTGCCGCTGGCGGTGGCCCACAATGCCGGCGCGGCGCTGCTGCTGATCACCCTCGTGGTGCTAAACTCCAGAGCTCGATCGGCCCTGCGCCCGGAGTACTAATGGCGACCAGTCTCACCCTTCCGCACAAGGGCTCCCGCCTTCACCAGTTCTACGTATTGACCAAGCCGCGCGTCGTGTCGCTCATCGTCTTCACGGCGGTGATCGGCATGTTCCTCGCCGTGCCGGGCTGGGTGCCGCTGCAACCGTTGCTGGCCGGCACGGTCGGCATCGCGCTCGTCGCCGGTGCTGCCGCGGTCATCAATTGTCTGGTCGAACAGAAGATCGACGCCGTGATGGCGCGGACCCGCGCGCGGCCGCTGCCCATGGGCCAGCTCACGTCCCTGCAGGCGCTGCTCTTCTCGCTGATCATCGGCGGCATCGGCCTGTATGTCCTTTATGTTTATGCGAATCCGCTGACCATGTGGCTGACCCTCGCCACCTTCGTCGGCTACGCGGTGATCTATACCGTCATCCTCAAGCCGGCCACGCCGCAGAACATCGTGATCGGCGGTGCGTCCGGCGCGATGCCGCCGGTACTGGGCTGGGCCGCCGTGACCGGCACCGTGCCGCACGAGGCGTTGCTGCTGTTCCTGATCATCTTCGCGTGGACGCCGCCGCATTTCTGGGCGCTCGCGTTGTACCGCAAGAACGAATACGCGAAAGCCGGCCTGCCGATGCTGCCGGTGACCCACGGCGAGAAGTTCACGCAGCTGCATGTGCTGCTGTACACGGTCATCCTGGTCGCCGCCACGCTGCTGCCGTACGCGACGCGCATGTCCGGGTTGATCTACGTCGTGTCGGCCGTGATTCTCGGCGGCATCTTCCTGCACTACGCATGGCGCATCTGGACCAACTACAGCGATGCGCTCGCCCGCAAGACCTTCCGCTACTCGATCATCTACCTGACTGCGCTGTTCGCGGCGTTGCTGGTCGATCACTATTTCCGGTGGTGATCCGCCGCCGCCGGCAACTGCTGCTCGGCGCGGGTGCCAGCGCACTGCTGGCGGCTTGTACACCACCCGAGGGACCGAAGTTCGAGGCCACCGACGTCACCGGTGCGAATTTCGGTCGGGAACTGGCATTGACGGATCACAACGGCACCCCGCGGACCCTCGCGGATTTCCACGGCAAGGTCCTGGTGGTGTTCTTCGGTTTCGTTCACTGCCCGGATGTGTGCCCGACGACCTTGTACAAGTTCGCCAAGGTGGTGAAGGCGCTCGGTCCGGACGGCGCGAAGGTGCAGGCGGTACTGGTGACCGTGGACCCGGAGCGGGACACGCCGGATCTGCTCCGGCAGTACGTCACCGGGTTCGATCCGAGTTTCCTCGGGCTGACCGGCGATGCCGCCGCCATCGCCGCGGCCGCGAAGGAATTCCGGGTGATCTACCAGAAGGTGCCGGGTTCGACCCCGCAGGACTACTCGGTCGACCATTCCGCGGGTACGTACGTCTACGATCCCCAGGGTCGTCTGCGGTTGTTCGTCGCCGCGACCCAGGACGAAAAGGTGCTGGAGCACGACATCAAGCTGCTGCTGGGCGGCGCGTAGAAAACGGAACGGCGCCCCGTTTGCCGGGACGCCGTTCGTTTTCGTGACGCGGAGAAGGATCAGGCGGCCGCAGCCATCGCCTTCTTCATCTTCTTCATGGCCTGCGACTCGATCTGGCGGATCCGCTCGGCCGACACGCCGAATTCGTCCGCCAGTTCGTGCAGCGTCGCGGTGTCCTGCTCCCGCAGCCAGCGGGTTTCGATGATCCGGCGGCTGCGAGGATCCAGAGCTTCCAGTGCCTTCGCCAATCCATCGGTCCGCAGCCGTTCGTTCTGCTCGTGCTCCAGGATCCGGCCGGGTTCGTCTTCGGCGTGGGTCAGGTAGGAGATCGGGCTGAACGTGTCGTCATCGTCGTCGGAAGAGGGTTCCAGCGCGACGTCCTGTCCGCCCAGCCGCATCTCCATTTCGACGACTTCTTCCGGCTTGACACGCAACTGGCTCGCCATGGCCTCCACCTCGTCCGGTGTCAGCGTATTGAGGCCGCTCTTCATGCTGCGCAGATTGAAGAACAGCTTGCGCTGGGCCTTGGTGGTGGCGATCTTCACGATGCGCCAGTTGCGCAGGATGTACTCGTGG
>JAHCKV010000218.1 GCA_026125595.1 Burkholderiales bacterium
ATCGAAGCGACGATTCGCCATCACGCGCTCGAATCGGGGTGCTTCGTGGTCAACGCCACCGGCTGGCTCAGCGACGAACAGGTCACCGCCCTGGCCCCGGATCCGAACCTGCGCAAGGCGCTGCGCGGCGGCTGCTGGACGGCGATCATCTCGCCCGAAGGCGTGCCCCTCGCGCCACCGCTGCGCGAAGGCGAAGGCATGGTCATCGCCGACCTGGATTTCGCGCTCATCACCAAGCGCAAACGCATGATGGATTCGGTCGGCCACTACGCCCGGCCGGAACTGCTGAGCCTGAACCACGACACGCGCCCGGCCACGCCACTGTCCGTGGACGCAACCGCGGCCGCCGCGTCACTCGCAGCACCCGCATCGCTTGCGGCGACCGCAACGCCCCCTTCCCCGATCACGGACATCGCCCATGAACGCTCCGACTCCGCCCTCCGTGGAACACCTGATCACCGAGATCCAGTCGCGCGGACTTCGGCTGGCTGATCCGGACGCCGGCGCGCCGAGCCGCCGTGGCGGCGCCGGTCCGTCGGATCACAAGGCGGTGACGGTGGAAGGACGCACCGTCATGGTCCCCGTGCTCACCGGTCACGCCCAGGATTCGCCGTTCCTCGCCGGCATTCCGGACGCCACGGGCGGCACGCTGTTGCAACGCGACGGCGTGGCGGTGGCGCGCATTTCGTTCCCGCGCGCGCCGCGCTTCTACAAACTGCAGACCTTCGACGGCATCCCGTACTGGAAGATCGCACAGCTGCACGGCGCCGACGTGCTCGCCACCACGGTGCTGCAGACCTGCGTGCGCTACGGCAACCGCCGCACCGCGTGCCAGTTCTGCGCCATCGGCGATTCGCTCGCCGGTGGCCGCACCATCAACCGCAAGACGCCGGAACAACTGGCCGAGGTGGCGCGCGCGGCGGTGCTGCTCGACGGTGTCAAGCACATGGTCATGACCACCGGAACGCCGAACTTCAAGGATCGCGGCGCCGAGCTGCTGTGCGAAAGCGCGTTCGCGGTGAAGGCCGCGGTGGACCTGCCGATCCAGGTGCAGTGCGAGCCGCCGGACGATCCGGCGTGGTTCGCGCGCCTCAAGGCCGCCGGCGCCGATGCGCTCGGCATGCACCTGGAGGCCGTCACGCCGCACGTACGCGAACGCATCATGCCCGGCAAGGCCAGCATCGGCGTCGACCAGTACCTCGAAGCGTTCGCCGCAGCGGTGCCGGTGTTCGGACGCGGCCAGGTCAGCACCTACATCCTGGCCGGCCTCGGTGACACGGCCGAGGCGATCCTCGACTTGTGCGAGCGGCTGATCGCACTGGGCGTCTATCCGTTCGTGGTGCCGTTCGTGCCGGTGGGCGGCACGCCGCTGGCGAACCACCCGGCGCCGGACGCGGCGTTCATGCGCGAACTGCTGCGGCCGCTGGGAACGATGCTGGTGAACGCCGGCCTGCGTTCGGCCGACATCAAGGCCGGCTGCGGCAAATGCGGCGCCTGTTCGAGCCTGTCGGCCTACGAGCGCTGAACCATGGGCGCGGCCTTCGATTTCATCCCGGGCGAATACCGCATCCAGTTCGCCGCGGCAGCGTGGGAACGTGCGGCCTGCGCCGATCTGCGTCGCGCTGTTTTCTGCGACGAACAGCGCGTGTTCGACGGCGACGATACCGATGCCGTCGACATCGACGCGCTGCCCATCGTCGCGCTGGCCTGCATCGCCGGCATGGCCGATCACGCCGTCGGCACAGTACGCATCCATCGCGATCCGCTAGAGACCGATACCTGGTGGGGCTCGCGCCTCGCGGTGGCACCCGCGTTTCGCGGCGTGGCCTGGATCGGTTCGGAACTGATCCGCCATGCGGTCTGCACCGCGCACGCCCGCGGCTGCCGCCGCTTCCTCGCCCATGTGCAATCCCAGAACGCACGCCTGTTCCACCGCCTGCACTGGCGCACTCTCGACGAGTGCACGCTGCACGGTCGGCCGCACCACCGCATGCAGGCCGACCTGACGCACTATCCTCCGCGCCCGGACGACGGCGTGCGATTCGTGCCGATGGCACGTGCGGCGTGACGTCCCGGGCCCGTGCGACATGAAACCTCCGACCAGGGTCGCCCCGTGATGCTGCACGCGCTTGCCGAGGCGCTGCGATCGAGCCGCGGCATCGCCCACAAGCGTGACATCGACGCCGTGATGCGCGCCCTGGCACCTGCGTTCGGCGCCGATGGCCGTACGCCCGCAGTCGCCATCGGTGACGACTGTGCCGCGATACCCGACGGCGAAGGCTGGATGCTGTTCGCGATGGAAGGTTTCCAGAACGGCTTCGTTGCCGCCGATCCTTGGTTCGCCGGCTGGTGCGCCCTCATGGTGAACATCAGCGACGTCGCCGCCATGGGAGGGCGCCCGCTGGCGGTGACCGACGCGGTCTGGAGCAACGGCGACGACGAAGCCCGCGTCATTCTCGAAGGCATGGCCGCCGCCGCGCGGACCTTCGGCGTGCCGGTGGTGGGGGGGCACAGCAACAGCCGCTCCGATCGGCCGCAGCTGGCCGCCGCAATCCTCGGTCGTGCGCGGCGCCTGCTCACCAGCTTCGACGCACGGCCCGGAGACGTCTTGCTTGCCGCCATCGACCTGCGCGGCCGCTACCGCGAACCGTTTCCCCACTGGGATGCCGCCACCGGCGTCGACGGGGCGCGGCTGCGCGGTGATCTGGAACTGTTGCCCGGCATCGCCGAAGACGGCCTGGCGATGGCCGCCAAGGACATCAGCATGGCCGGCGTGATCGGCACGGCGCTGATGTTGTTCGAGTGCTCCGGCGTGGGCGGCATCATCGATGTACACCGCGTGCCCGCACCGACGGGGGTCGAGCCGTCGCGTTGGCTGCTGTCGACATTTCCGAGCTTCGGCTACCTGATCGCGGCACCGGCCGAATCGGTGGACGCCATCGTCGCCCGCTTCATCGCCCGCGATATCGCCTGCGCCGCCATCGGTCGTTGCGACGATTCCGGCGTGGCATGCATCAGCGACGGTCACGACACGATCCCGGTCTGGGACTTCGCTGAAAGCCCGCTGATCGGCTGCGGTCCGGCCACAATCGACGCGACGGCACCTTGAAGCCGTTGCGCATTGCGTTGCTCACCCACTCCACCAATCCGCGCGGCGGTGTGGTGCACGCGTTGGAACTGGGCGACGCATTGCATGACCTGGGGCATACGGTCGTGGTCCACGCACCCGACGTTCACGGCGTCGGTTTCTTCCGCGCCACTCGCTGTGGCACGACGTCCGTGGCTGCCGCCGTCGCACCGGACAATCTGGCGGACCTGGTGGAGCAGCGTATCGCCGAGTACGTCGCCCATTTCTGCGCGCCCGGACGTGTCGAGTTCGATATCTGGCACGCCCAGGACGGCATCAGTGGCAACGCGCTGGCCACCTTGCGCGCCCGCGGGGTGATCACCGGGTTCATCCGCACGGTGCATCACATGGACCGCTTCGCCGATCCGCGGCTGGTGCGATTGCAGCAGCGATCCGTCGCCGAAGCCGACGCGATCGGCTGCGTCAGCCGCCTGTGGTGCGATCAGGTGGAACGCGAGTTCGGCCACGTGCCGACCCTGGTGGGCAACGGCGTCGACCTGCAACGCTTCGACCCGGCACCGCAGCCCGGGGACGCCGCCCTGCGCGGACGCTTCGGCCTCGGCGCCGGCCCGGTGTTCCTCGCCGTGGGCGGCATCGAAGCGCGCAAGAACACGCCGCGGATTCTGGAAGCGTTCCTGACCTTGCGCCCGCAACTGCCGACAGCACAGCTGTTGATCGCCGGTGGAGCCAGCCTGCTCGACCATGACGCGACCCGTCGGCGCTTCGAGACCATCGCCGCGGACGCCGCGGTCGGCATCGGTCCCGGCGAACCGATCGTGGTCACCGGGCCGCTGGAAGATGCCGCCATGCCGGCGCTGTATCGCTGTTCCGATGCGCTGGTCTTCCCGTCGCTCAACGAGGGCTTCGGCCTGGTGGTGCTGGAAGCGCTCGCCAGCGCTGTGCCGGTGGTGGTGTCGCACATCGCGCCGTTCACGGAATACCTGAAGGGCGACGATTGCGTCTGGGTCGATCCGCACGACGTCGTGTCGATCGCCGATGGCATGCGCCGCGCGCTCGATGCGGCCACCGCGGCCCGGCTCCGCCGGCAGGGTCGCGCCGTCGCCACACGGCACGGCTGGCGCGATTCGGCACAACGCCACCTCGCGCTCTATCACCGGCACCTGCTGCCGCAACCGGAGCTTCGCCATGCCTGAAATGCATTTCACCGTCCGCTGGCCCGATGCCAGCACCACGCGCTGCTATTCGCCTTCACTGGTGATCCGCGATTTCTTCGAAGTCGGTCGACACTATCCGCTGGACCGGTTCCGTGCCCTGAGCCGCGAAGCGCTGACCATCGCCAGCGAACGCGTGCGACAGAAATACGGGATGGGCTGCGCCCATGCCGAACGCCAACTGCTGGAGATCGAGCAGATCGCCGCCCGCTTCGTCGGCCAGCCCGATGCCGGCGTGACCGTCGAAGCCTTCGATCCCTGATCGCCTCCCTTGCATCCTGCCCGTTCCGGAGACCGCCATGAATGCCCGCAACGACGAACGCCACGATCCGCAACCCGCCGTTCCCCACCATGCCGTCGCCATCATCGGTGGCGGACAGGCCGGCTTGTCCATGAGCCGTTGCCTGCGCGATCACGGCATCGATCACGTGGTGCTGGAACGTCACCGCGTGGGCCACGCGTGGCGAGAGGAACGCTGGGATTCGTTCTGCCTCGTCACGCCCAACTGGCAATGCAATCTGCCCGGATTTCCGTACGACGGGGATGCGCCCCACGGATTCATGGAGAAGGAGGCCATCGTCCGCTACGTCGAGGCGTTCGCCCGATCGTTCGAGCCACCGCTGCGCGAAGGTGTGGATGTGGGGGGCCTGCGACGACGGGCCGATGGCCGCTTCGAACTCACCACGTCGAGCGGCAGCCTGACCGCCGACCAGGTAGTGGTGGCCACCGGCGGCTATCACACACCGGTGATCCCACGGCTGGCCGAACGCCTGCCCGGCGACGTGATGCAACTTCATTCACGCGAATACCGCAACGCTGCGAGCCTTCCGACCGGTGCCGTGCTGGTGGTGGGCAGCGGCCAGTCCGGCTGTCAGATCGCCGAAGACCTGCACCTCGCCGGCCGCACCGTGCATCTGTGCGTCGGCAGCGCGCCGCGGACGGCCCGGCGCTACCGCGGCCGTGACGTGGTCGACTGGCTGGCCGATCTGGGCTACTACGACATGCCGGTGGAGCAGCATCCGCTGAAGGAACGGGTGCGGGCCAAGGCCAACCACTATGTCACCGGCCGTGACGGGGGGCGCGACATCGATCTGCGACGCTTCGCGCTCGAAGGCATGGTGCTGCACGGCCGGCTCGACGACTTGCGCGGCACGCACATCCGCTTCCGCGATGATCTCGCCACCAATCTCGATCAGGCCGACGCCGTGGCCGAAAGCATCAAGGACACCGTCGACCGCTACATCGACAAGGCTGGCATCGACGCACCCACCGAAGCCCGCTACGTGCCGGTGTGGCGACCGGGCTCAACCGCGCTGGAGCTGGACCTCCGCGACGCCGGCATCACGTCGGTGATCTGGTGCGTGGGCTACCGCGCCGATTTCCGCTGGATCGAGTTGCCGGCCTTCGATGGCAGCGGCCACCCGGCCCACCGTCGCGGCGTGAGCGCCGTCGATGGCTTGTACTTTCTCGGGCTGCCGTGGCTGCACACCTGGGGCTCGGGCCGGTTCTCGGGCATCGCGCGCGATGCCGCCCACTTGGCCGAGCAGGTGACGGCCAAGCTCGGCAAAGCATCGGCGCGCCCCGCCACCGTGAACGAATGGGCCCTCGGGTCGTAGCCGAACGATGCCTGCCGCCCTGACGTATCGCCGGAACCGGCGGCATGAAGATCGACGTCGACGAGCCCGTGCCGGCAGGGCGCGCGTCGCCGTGACAAAGGTGCGCCGGATGGCCCCGGATCCGGATGCGTCGACGGCTCGCCATCCATTCGGCGCGAAACGAGGAGAACCCGCCAGCGTTTGCAGTT
>JAHCKV010000219.1 GCA_026125595.1 Burkholderiales bacterium
CGCCGCGCTGCCGCCAGGAACGACAGATAGCCGCCCAGCGAATGACCGACGCCGATGACCGGTTGGCCGCCGCTCTCGACGGCGGCGATCAGCTCGTCCACCAGGTTCGACCAGCCGTCGTTGACGGGCCGCGCCGGGTCGTGACCGAAGCGCTCGACGAAACGGATCTCGAACGATTCCGCCAGGGTACCGAGGAACACCCGGTAACATCGGGCCGGGTATCCGTTGGCGTGGGAGAACTGCAGCAGGGGTTTCACTGTCGGATCGTCCGCTCTCGCGGCATGGCCGCTCGCAGACCCACCGAACCCCGACCCCAGCCGATGACGAAATCCGCGTTCCCCATCACTGCGTTGTTGTTGGCCGTATCGGCCTCCACCGGTTGTGCGACCCAGCCCATGACGACTGCCCCCGATCCGTCCCACCATACCGCCAACGGCTACCGCAACAATTATCCGTCCGGATGGGTCCGCGGCAGTTTCTGGAAATGGCAGATGGACCGCTGGCGCCATGGCCTGCCGAAGATTCCGGAAGGCGGATGGCACTTCGATGTTGAACGGCCCGACGTGGCGTGGCTGAAGGCCAATCGCACGGAATCCGCCGCCACGTGGATCGGCCATGCGACCTTCCTGGTACAGGCCGGCGGACTGAACATGCTGACCGATCCGCATCTGACCGTTCGCGCATCGCCGCTGGGGTTCATCGGACCGAAGCGCATCACGCCGCCGGCGCTGGATTTCCACGAGTTGCCGCACATCGATGCGGTCGTCGTCTCGCACAATCACTACGATCATCTGGATGCCGGCACGGTCGAGCGACTCGCGGCGCAGGCGGGCGGCAGTCCGCGCTTCTTCGTGCCACTGGGCTTGAAGGCGTGGTTTGCCGGTCGCGGCATCCACGACGTCGTCGAACTCGACTGGTGGCAGTCGGCGGAATTGCACGGCGTGCGCTTCACGCTGACGCCGGTGCAGCACTGGAGCGCGCGCACGCTGTGGGATCGCAACGACACGCTGTGGGGTGGCTGGCGGCTGGACGCGCCAACGTTCAGTTTCTTCTTCGCCGGCGACACCGGTTACTCGGAAGATTTCGCCGAGATCCGGCGACGGCTCGGGCCGGTCGACCTCGCCGCGTTGCCGATCGGCGCCTACGAGCCGCGCTGGTTCATGAAGGTGATGCACATCAATCCCGATGACGCCGTGCAGATCCATCTCGATCTGGAAGCGCGGCATTCGGTCGCGATGCACTGGGGCACGTTCATCCTGACCGATGAGCCGATGGACGAACCGCCGCACCGCTTGAAGACGGCGCTGCGTGCGGCACACGTGCCGGAATCACGATTCCGCGTGCTGCAGCACGGACAGACCTGGCGCCATCTGGACGCGCCGCCCGCGGATGTCGCCCGTCAGCCGTGATTGCCGGTGGGATGATCGAGCCGTGGACGGCGGGTACCATGCCGGCCATGCCAGTCGATCCCGCCGTCCGGTTCGATGCGTCCGAGCTGCTCGCCGATCTGCGCCGCTGGGGGCGTGAGCTCGGCTTCGACGCCATCGGCGTATCGGACATCGATCTCGGGTCGGCCGAAGCCGGGCTCGCGGCGTGGCTGGACGCCGGCTTCCACGGCAGCATGGAATACATGGTGCGCCACGGTTCGCTGCGCACGCGGCCCGCGGAATGCGTGCCAGGAACGGTCAGCGTGATCACGGCCCGCATGCCGTACTGGTCGCCCGATTCGAAGCACGCCGAAGCGGTGCTGGCCGATGCCGAGCGCGCCTATGTGTCGCGCTACGCGCTCGGCCGCGACTACCACAAGGTGCTGCGGCAGCGGCTGCAGCAACTGGTCGACCGCATCGCGTCGGCGATCGGTCCGTTCGGCCATCGCGTGTTCACCGACAGCGCGCCGGTGATGGAGGTGGCGCTGGCCGAGAAGAGTGGTCTTGGATGGCGCGGCAAGCACACGCTGCTGCTGCATCGCGAAGCCGGTTCGCTGTTCTTTCTCGGTGAGATCTACACCGATCTGTCGTTGCCGGCCGATGCGCCGGTTTCGTCCCATTGCGGCAGTTGCACCCGATGCATCGACGTCTGCCCGACCGGCGCGATCGTCGCGCCGTACCGGCTCGATGCCCGGCGCTGCATTTCGTATCTGACCATCGAGCACGCCGGACCGATCCCCGAGCCGCTGCGGCCATTGCTCGGCAACCGCGTCTACGGTTGCGACGACTGCCAGCTCGTCTGTCCGTGGAACCGCTACGCGCAGCCGGCTGGACTGCCGGACTTCGCGGTGCGCCACGGCCTCGACGATGTCGGTCTCGTCGAACTGTTTGCGTGGAACCGCGAACAGTTCGAGCAGCGCATGGAAGGCAGTGCGATCCGCCGCATCGGCTACGAACGCTGGCTGCGCAATCTGGCCGTGGGCCTGGGCAATGCGCCGACGACGCCGGCGGTACTCGCCGCACTCACGGCGCGACGCGACGATGCTTCCGCGCTGGTGCGCGAACACGTGGCGTGGGCGCTGCGGCGGCACGACGAGCTATGCAGCGCGTCCTGATCATCGTCGGCGTGATCGTGCTCGCGGTCGGCATCGCGTGGCCGTGGATCGTCAAGCTCGGGCTGGGCCGGTTGCCCGGCGACATTCGCGTGGAACGCGAGGGCTTCGGGTTCTTCTTCCCGATCACGACCTGCATCGTGATCTCGGTGGTGCTGACGATCGTGCTGTGGTTGTTCCGGAAATAGCGCGCTGAAAGCGCCCGGTCCCTTCAATCCCATGTCGAGCAGTGGGTTGGCTCCGGCATCGCGCCTGCGTCGCGGTTCTCGTTGCCAAGGCGCAAGCCTTGCCTGCCTCACCCCGCTCGCACTCATCCATGCCGGCGCCAACGCGCATCGCGAGACTGGTTCGGTGTTTCCTCAACCCCGTGCGGTGGCCGGCCGGGCCGGCGGCCGAATCGATCAGCGGCCTGCCTTGAACGCGTCGATGAACGGCGCCACCAGTTCGCGCCGCGACCGCATGTCCTTTTCGACTTCGCGCGCCACGTCGTCGATGTGGCGAATGATGGCGCCCTGCAGCGGAATCGCCAGCAGCCGCGCGTATTTCACGCCGGGGCAGTAGGGGCTGTCCGGGCTGCACGCGATGAACTGGAAGCCTTCGCGATACTTGGTCGAGAACTGCAGCTCGTTGTCCTTGGCCGGGATCCGCGCATTCGCGGCCTTTTGCAGCGCCTTCAACTCGGCCTCGGCGCCATTGAGGTCGTACTGGAACCGGCCCGCGAACGTGTAGTTGAACAGCGTGGTTTCGCCCATGAACCAGTCGAGCATCGCGACCTGGGCCTTGCCGCTCTCGGTTTCGAAGTGGGTCGCGATGGTGTCGGCCTCTTCGCCGGCGAACGTCGTGCTGACGTACTGGCGGCGGATCTCCTTGACCCAGGCGTCCTTCGACACCGTCGCAAGCCGCGTCGACACGGTCTCGCGCATCAGCGCGGCTTCGGCCTGCATCCAGTGGGCATTGCCGGCTTTCCAGCCCGGGCCCAGGTTTTCCGCCTTGCCCCAGTCGGCCAGCAGATCGCGGGCGAGGCGCAGCGAGATCTGCTTGACGATCAGCGCGGCGGTGGACGTGATCAGCGTTTCGTCGTGGCTCTGGGCGACGCGGTCGACCGCGTCTTCCTTGTCGCGGGCGATCTGGGCCTGTTCCGCGGCGTCATCGGCGCTGGCAGGAAGCGGCGTGCAGAGGATCAGGAAGGCGGGGAGTGCAGCGGACAGCAGGCGGGCGATGCGGCGCATTGCGGGGATTCCGTAGCCGGGGCGAACAGGGGACGGTCGAGTATAGGCCGGTCCGATGGGGCGGTCGTTGCGTCAGGTCAAGCAGTCGGCGGGGTCCGCGCTTCGATGAAAGCGCGGGCATGTTGCTCGTATTCCTCGCGACGATGGCGATGTCGTTTGAGCACGTGGGCCTTCATTTGTTCCGCCCGCTCGCGGTTGGGACCGGGCGGCAACAGCATCACCGCAACGCAGTAGTGCACCAACGCCAGCCCGCCATGCCGCTCGACACCCTTGCCCTGGGCATAGAGGTCGCCCAGCGCCAGATGGGCGAGGCCGTCGAGCTTGTCGGCGGCGAATCCCAGCAGGTCGCGGGCCTTGTCGATGTCCGGCTGCGCGACCTGGCCGCCGAGGTGCATCAATGCCAGATTGGTGGCCGCCAGTTCGTGACCGCCCTGGGCGGCCTTGTCGAACCATTCGGCGGCGGCCTCCAGCGCGACTTCGCCACCCTGGCCGGTCTGCAGCAGGCTGCCCAGATGCATCTGCGCCTCGGTGATGCCTTGCAGCGCCGCCGCCTCGTACCAGCGGCGCGCGATGGCCGGATCCCGTGGAACACCCTGGGCCCGGTCATAGATGTTGCCGAGCGCGAACTGCGCCCAGGGATGGCCGGCTTCGGCGGCTTGCGTGTACCAGGCGCGGGCCAGACCGATATCGGGTTCGCGGCCGTCCCGCGCCGGAAGGTCGTAGTGCAGGCCCAGTTCGAACATGGCCCGGACTTCGCCGGCGGTGGCCCGGGCTTCGAGAGCAGGGACGGGGTCGTCCGGTGGCGCGGTATCGTTCATCGGTGGTGCAGTGGGTTCCTGGCTGGGTCTCGACGGGTCGGGCGTGCCCGGGCGCAGCCTGGGATGACACCCCGGGATGGCGCAGCCACCCCGGGGCAGATCATCGGTCGGATCAGCGTTCCGTCGTCTTGCGGATTTCCTTCGTGTCGCTCCATTCCTCGATGCCGGTCTGGATGTTCGTCAGCGACAGGAACAACTGGTAGTAGACGTCCTTCACCTCCTTCGTCTCCTTGACGATGGAGGTGATCTCACCGGTCAGCCGGAAGCCGGCACCGACCATCTTGCCGATCTGCGCGGTCTTCTCCTGATCGTAGTACTCGCTCTGCTGGCGCTGCACTTCGCCGATCTGCTTTTGCATGTCGGCGTCGTCGGTGGCGAAGCGCACCTTGCGGCTCTTCTGCAGCGTGGCCCGCATGCGGTTGGTGACGGCCCGCGTGTCGATGTATTCGCTGGTTTTGTTCTTCACTTCCTGGATCGTGACGATCGGCAGGTTGCCGCTGGAAATCGCGGGCGCTTCCGACAGCATCGATTGCGACATGCCCTCGGCCAGCATCTGCAGGTCGGTCGAGCCGAACTGGTTGGTGACCGTTTCGACGGAGCCGGCGTCGCCGTAGCGCGTCTTGGGTTTCGCGCAGCCGGTGACGATCAGTGCGCTGCCGATCACGGCGATGGCGAGGAGGCGAGGCAAGGCGGGGGTATGCATACGGTATCTCCGTTGAGTCGGTGCCGGTGGCGCGGCGCAGCGCCACCGGCACCCAATGCATCCCGCCCGGCACCAGGGACGCCCGCGACGCGGTCGGTCGGTGGTTTACTCCTGACCCATGATGATGAACTTGAAGTCGCGGGCGCGGGTGTTCGGCGCGATCGTCGTGACGGTCTGGCGGGAGTTCCCGTACAGCAGCACCGGCTTCCAGGATTCCTCGTCGGCGGCCCGCATCCCCTCGGCATCGGACCAGCGGAACTTGTACAGCATCCGTTCGACGTCGCTCTCGTCGTTGAACACGACCACGTCGACCTTCAGCAGGTCACCGGTGGTCGTGCAGCGGATCTCTTCGATCTCGACGTCCGCCTGCTGACGGCCTTCCTTGGCGGTCTTGGCCTTGACCAGGTCGTCCATGGAGGAGATCTTGGATTCGCCGATCGGGCAGCCGAACGCGAATCCGGGCTTCTCGAAGCCTTTCTTGGTGCCGCAGCCGGTGATGGCCAGGGCGACCACCAGCGCGGTGGCCAGGGATGCAGCTTTCATTGCTCAGTCCTCCCGAGGACAGGGGTGAGAGAATCGAATTGAAGCACGGATACGACCAGCCCGTCCGACCGCCGGACGGACTTCGATCCATCGGGCGGCGTCGCCGCCGGTACGCCGGGTGACCCGGCGGGTGTGACGAAGGTGCGCCCCCCGATGGCGCGCACGGCCACCAACGCGTGGCGACCGGCCAGGTTCACATCGACGCGGGCGGTGCCTGCGGCAGTCGCGATGTCGACACTGTGGATGCCGCGGGACAGCCGTCCACGG
>JAHCKV010000022.1 GCA_026125595.1 Burkholderiales bacterium
ATCGACGGTGTCCTTGTCGATGTCGGTGAGCATCTCGACCGCGATCTTCGTGAGGCGCGACTCCGTGTAGCGGTACGCCGCCGCCGGATCGCCGTCCATCGAGCCGAAATTGCCCTGCCCGTCCACCAGCGGATAGCGCAGCGAGAAGTCCTGCACCATTCGCACCAGCGCGTCGTACACCGACTGATCGCCGTGGGGGTGGAACCGGCCGAGCACATCGCCGACCACGCGCGCGGATTTCTTGCGCGGCGTGCCGGCACGCCCGCCCATCTCCCACATGGCATAGAGAATCCGCGCCTGCACCGGCTTCTGACCATCGCCGACGCGCGGCAACGCGCGGTCCTTCACGGTGGCGATCGCGTACTGCAGATATTGCAGCGACGCGTAGCGGCCGATCGGCAGCGTGTCACCGAATTCGCCGGACATCGGCGAGAAATCGGGCGGCGACGGCGGCGCACCGTTCCCGCCGTCATCGCCGCCACCGCCGGCGGACACCGGCACCGGTGCTTCGCTGTGCACGTCGTCTTCGTCCGCCCCGGATTCGCCGGAAACGGCATCGCGCTCCGGCGCGACCGGATCGGCATCCGCCGTCGCGGCCAGCGGCAGCGGCACCACGGCCGTGGGCTCGACCACCGCCACCGGCGGGTCATCGAACAGATCGCGTTGATCTTCACTCATGTCGTGTTCTCTACTTGCCGCGCACGGCGTCGAATTCCTGAATCACCAGATCGCGCTCGCCGTCGCCGACGACGAACCGCCACTTGCCCGGCACCAGTTCCCAGTCGTGCTCGAACCGATGGGAAGCACACCACCGCGCGACACCGTTCTCGACGGTCACCATGCGCGGCACGTTCCAGCCATTGGTCTCCACGCCGTTGGGCTGCACCAGAACCGGATGCCGCACGACCTCGGCGAGCGTGTGCTTGCCGTCCGCACCGAGACCGACGATCTCGGCACAGAAGCCGAAGCGCAGATCGCGCCGCAGCGGAATGCGCTTGGTCTTCCGGTCGAACACGAACTTGCCGTCCACCGACCGGACGATGCCGTACTCGACGACCTTCGCCGAGGGCGCTCCCTGTGCGAATGCCATAGCCGACATCATCGACGACATCACGAACGTCAGCGCGCGCCTCATGAGATGTCCGCGTCGACGAGGTTGCCGTAGGTCTCCATCCACTCTCGGCGCTGGGACGCGTTTTCCTTGCCCATCATCATGTCGAACACGAGCCGCGAACCGTCGAGCTGTCCGTCTTCCACCTGCACCGGCAGCATGCGCCGCGTATCGGGATTGAGCGTGGTCTCCCACAGTTGCTCGGGACTCATCTCGCCCAGCCCCTTGAACCGGCTCACGGTCCACGCGCCGTCCTTGACGCCTTCGTCGGACAACTTCTCCTCGAGGCTCGACAGTTCCTGGCGGTCGAGTGCGTAGAGCTTGCGCGCCGGCTTGTTCTTGCCCGAGGCCGGCACGTCGATCCGGAACAGCGGCGGCTGCGCGACGTAGACATGACCGCGCTCGATCAGCTTCGGAAAATGCTGGAAGAACAGCGCCAGCAGCAGCACCTGGATGTGCGAGCCGTCGACATCGGCGTCGGCCATGATGATCAGCTTGCGATAGCGCAGGCCCGACAGATCGGGCGTGTCCGTCGGCTTGTGGTGGTCGACGCCGATCGCCAGCGCGATCGCCTCGATCTCCTTGTTGGCATACAGCGTATCCGGTGAATCCTGCCAGGTGTTCTTCGGCTTGCCCTTCAACGGCAGCACGGCCTGGAACTCCTTGTCGCGCGCCTGCTTGGCCGAGCCACCGGCGGAATCGCCTTCGACGATGAACAGTTCGTTGCGATCCGGATCATCGGACGCGCAGTCGGTCAACTTGCCGGGCAGCACCGCGACGCCGGACGACTTGCGGCGCTCCACCTTCTGCGCGGCGCGCGTGCGCGTCATGGCCTGGCGGATCACCAGTTCGGCGATGCGTTTGCCTTCGTCGACGTGCTGGTTGAGCCACAACTCGAACGGATCGCGCACCATCTGTGCGACCAGTTTCACGGCATCGCGGGAGATCAGTTCGTTCTTGACCTGCCCCTTGAACTGCGGATCGAGCATCTTGACCGACAGCACGTAGTTGGCGCGCGACCAGACGTCTTCGGGCACGACCTTCAACCCGCGCTGCCCCATCGCATGCAGGTCGATGAAATTGCGGATCGCCTGATAGACCCCTTCGCGCAGACCCGACACATGGGTGCCGCCGTGGCGCGTCGGAATCATGTTCACGTAGGACTCGGCCGTGAGTTCGCCGTCGGGTGTCCACGCCACCGCCCACAGCGCACCCTCGCCCTCGGCGAAACTGTCCGACTCCGACTGCGCGGTGACGTAGCGCTCGCCGAAGAAATTCGACGCGACCGGTTCCGCGTCGGCGATCGCCGTTTCGAAGTACCCCTTGATGCCGTCGGGAAAATGCCAGGTCGTGGTTTCGAACCTGCCGTTCTTCTCGATCGCGAGCGTGAACTTCACGCCGGGCAGCAGCATCGCCTTCGCGCGCATCAGCGCGGCGATGTCCGACGGCACGATCTTCGGCGAATCGAAATACTTCGGATCCGGCCAGAAACGGATGCGCGTGCCGTGTTCGCGCGGACCGGCGCCGCCGGTCCTGACCAGCGGTTCGATCACCTTGCCGTTGTCGCCGAACACGATGCGCCAAGCGGCGGCGTCGCGCCGCACATCGACTTCGAGCCGCGTCGACAACGCGTTGCTGACGCATACCCCCACGCCGTGCAGCCCACCAGCGATGCGATAGACGGCGTCCTTGTCGGTCTTGCGAAACTTGCCGCCGGAATGCAGCGTCGTGAAGATGACCTGCACTGCCGGCACTTTCTTGACCGGGTGCAGATCCACCGGAATGCCGCGGCCGTCGTCGGCCACTTCGGCGGATCCGTCCTCGTGCAGCGTCACCGCGACCTGCTTGGCGAATCCGGCCAGCCCTTCGTCGGCCGCGTTGTCGATGATCTCGACCAGCGCGTGGTTCGGATTCACCGGATCGGTGTACATGCCCGGCCGGTGCAGAATCGGTGCGAGATCCTCGAGGATCTCGATGTCTTCGGCGCTGTAGCCGCCCGCTTTGGTTGCCATCAGATTCTCTTCGTCATGGGGTGCGCACGGCGCTGCGCGCGCCGGCCTTCCCCGGATTGGCAGGCGCCGCCGGCGCACGGTCGGTGCCCAGGCGTCGCCGCAATTCACGGATCGCGATGTTGCGCGCATCGTCCGGACCGCCGCGGATCGCATCGACCAGTGCCAGCAGTCCGTACAGCACGGGATCCCGTCGCGCGGCACCCGGCACCGCCTTGTACAGCGGCGTGAAGCCGATGCCGCGCACGTCGCCTTCCGGATCCGGCCAGACCGGCGGCGGATCGTCCGGCATGTCGGTCAGTCCGGCCAACGGCGGCGCCGCCAGTCCGGTGGGAATGCCCTGAACGAGGGCCCCACGCTCGGGCGTCCAGACATAGCGCACGCCGTGCACCAGCAACTCGTCGAGCCCCGCCGCGCTCGGCACACCCCATCCACCGTCGACGCGCAGCAACTCGGCATCGACCGTTCGCCGGACGCCTGCATGGACTTCGGAGGCGGACATTCCCAATTCGTAGGCGAGCGCGTTATAGCTCCACGGCTCCGGGCCGCGGGCGACGATCTTCAACAACAACACGACATCCTGGGGTTTGAGCACGGGGAGGTGACCCTCCGGTACCGCGGCAGCCGGGTTGCCGGCCGCATCGAAGCTGCATTCTATTCGCGAATCGCGAATCGCGAACAGCCTTCGCCCACCGGTCCGGTGCAGGGCCCGTGCCAAGAACGATCGCCGCTGCCACAATCCGCGCCCCGGACACCCGACCGCCGCATCCATGCAAAGCCCTTTCCCGACACCCCTTTCCCACCGTGCCGTGCTCGCCAGGGCCGCGCTGCTGGCGCTGCTGTTGACCAACGTCGCTGCCCGTGCGGCGGACGACGGCTTCGCGCCGTTCTGGAAAGCCTTCCAGGGCGAAGTCGCCCGCAACAGCGCCGACGGCGTGCAGCGCCTGACCCGTCTGCCGATTCTCTTCGAGAACAAGGAACGGGGCGCGGCCGAGTTCGGCGCCGTCTATCGCGCACTGTTCACGCCGAAGGTTCGGGCCTGCATCGCCAAGGCGAGACCGATGGCCGAGGACGATGGCTACGTCGTGTTCTGCACACCCGCCAGCTTCTACTTCCGCCGCGAACGGGACGCCTGGCGCTTCGTCGAGTTCGGTGCCGATGGCGAGGACTGACGAATTGCCGCACGCACCGGCGCGAGGCGCGATCGCCCGCCGAGAACGACGGCCTGCACCGTGACGGACCCGCGAACGACACGCGCCGCCCGAGGCGCCCGGCCGGGAACCCGGAACACGACTTGCTGCCACACCCCACGAACACCACGGAGAACCCGATGCCCGAACCCGATCTGATCGTCAGCCACAAGGCCCTGCCCCAGGGATTCGAATTCCATCTGTCGTCCGACGACGCGCCACGGCAGTCACTGTGCGACCAGGCCGTCGTGCCCACGCAGATCCCGCCGTTCTTCTGGGCCGTGGACTCCGCCATCGAAGGTCGCTGGTGCGAGCGCTGCGAAGCGTTGTCGCGCAAGCGGCAGGCCGTCGAACCGCCGCCCCCGGCGGTGGAAATGGGGGACGCACCCTGCGTCTGATCGACCGCCTGAATGCCAGCGGATTCCGACTTTTTTCCGGCAGTAAATTAAGAAATCTATCAACCAGCAGTTGACGCTGTCCGTGATTTTATTCATTTAGATGAATAAATTCTTACGGTTATAGAATATATCTCCCGCCTTCGCATCGAAAAATCTATCTGTTGCCGACCGGCGACGATCCTTCTATAGTCCTACACGCATGGCCCTGTGATCCGGCTTCTGCCGGCCCTTCCCGACCGGGGACATGCCAGCAGCGACACGTCGAAAAGACGCGGGACGACCCGCGCATCCGGATGCCGCTGTCGTAGGGGACCTTCCTGAGATTCAGACGCGTGCCGGCCAACCGGCGGCTTCGGCGTAGGTGTGTCCCAACGGTCCGCAAGGGTCTGCATCACGACATGTCTCCGGTGCATTTCGCGCCGGATGCCGAACAGGGGAACCGCACCATGTATCAGCCGTCGCTCATCGGACTGCCGCGCCTGAACCCCTGCGCGGCGGCCATCGCGGCCGCTTTCGCGCTGCAGGCCGGATCGGTCGTCGCGCAGCAGATCATCGTCGACGGCCACACGAACACGGTGCTCACGATCGACGGCCGCGTGACCGACGTGACCACCGGCACGATCCATGGCCCCAATGCGTTCAACACGTTCCAGCGGTTCAACGTCGACGGCGGCAACGTCGTCAATCTGCACGTGCCGACCGCGGCGTCGAACCTGATCAACCTGATCCATGGCGAACAGACCCGTATCGACGGCATCCTGAACACCGTTCAGGGCGGCAACATCGGCGGCAACGTGTTCTTCCTGAATCCCCATGGCATCGTCGTGGGCCGTGACGGCATCATCAACGCGGGGGCGTTGACGCTGATCACGCCGACGAAGGGCTTCAGCGACAGCTTCTTCGATGCCTCCGGTGTGCCGAACGGCGCGGCAACCGCGGCGGTGCTCGCCGGCCAGGTGCCGATCGGCGAGACCGGGCTGGTCACGATCCAGGGCAGGATCAACGTGCTGACCGACCTGAAGATCCACGCCGGCGCCGTCGTCCATGCGGGCATCCTGCAATCCGGTGCGTTCTACCAGAACGCCCGCGCCGATTTCGCGGACGTCGTGAACGTCGCCGGCCTGCGCAACGCCGACACGATCCGCGTCACCAACGGCGTCATCGAGATCCTCGCGTCGAACGACATCGACAGCGGCGGCGCGATCCTCGCCGAAGGCGCCAACGGCGTCGATGGTGGCACCGTGCGGTTGCAGGCCGGTCGCGACCTCCGGATCACCGACGGCATCGTGTCGGCCCGCGGCAGCGGCGTCGATTCGAACGGCGGCACCGTCACGATCTTCGCGAACGGCGATGCCACGCTGGCGGTCGGCGCACGGGTCGACGCTTCGGCCGGCGCCACCGGTGACGGCGGCTTCGTCGAGTTCAGCGCCCGTAATACCGTGCACCTGCAGGGTGGCGGTCTCGCAGCCGCCGCTGCCGGCGGCAAGGCCGGCACCATCGTCATCGACCCGACCGAGATCCTGTGGACCGGCAGTGGCCAGGACGTGTTTTCCGACGGTGCCGACTACCTGCTGTGGGCCACGGATCGAATCGTGCTCGATGACGTCGTGCTGTCCACGCGGCAAGTTGCCGGCACCGGGCGCGACGCGCATCGGGACGGTGCCTCCATCGGCGCGTCCGGCAAGCTGTATCTGTGGGCGGGCGAGCGGGTCGAGCTGCGTAACGGCACGCAGTTGCTGAGCCACGCCACCGACGGCTTCGCGGCCGGCGAGATCCGCGTCGGCAGTCTCGGCGCACCGGTCGACCTCGGCCTGCCGTCGAGCGCGTTGGCCGGTCTGCCGGGCGCACTGGACGACGGGCTGCTGTCGAACGAGATCGTGCTGGACAACGCGATGCTGCGCGGTGGCGGCATCCGGTTGCTCGCCACGGAATCCGTTTCGATGACCGGCAGCCTGCTGGTGTCACGCACCGTCGCGGCCGGCGCCGATGCGGCCACCGGCATCGCCACCGGCGCATCCGGCTCGATCCAGGTGGAAGCCCCGGCTCTGACGCTGACCGATTCGCAAGTGCTGGCCCACGCAGGCAACGGATTCGCCGCCGGCAACGTCGAGCTGCAGGCCGAATCCATCGATGAGCTGGGCGCCGTCAAGGCAGCGACGACCACCATCACGCTGACCCGCGCGACGGTTCGCGGCGGCGACATCAGCGTCTCGGCCTATGCCGATACGTCGCTGCTGGTATCGCTGATCAACGCGGGGCAGGTGCCCGATCTCGCGGCTGCGCAGCGCATCCTCGACGACGCGGTGGCAGACCCGCTCAACGCCGCAGTGCCGCTCGACGTGACGTCGAGCGCCGAGGCGAAGGTCCTGCTGAACGACAGTGCACTGTTCGCGAGTCAGGACGCCACCGTGTCGGCCGTCGCCGGTGCGCGGCAGGGATTCGACAAGAAGGCGATCGCCGAGGTCGAACTGCGCGATTCGCAGATCGAGGCCGGGCGTGACGTGCACATCACGAGTCAAAGCGACACATCGCTGGTGTTGAACGTACTGGGGGGCACGCTGCTGGACAACAGCGGCCTGCCTAGCGAAGGCGACCTGTCGGTCATCAACGATCAACTGTTCGACTTCAGCGCCACATCGTTCGTCGCACTGGTGGAATCCCGCGCGAAGACGCTGATCACCGGCGACACGCGGCTCGATGCGCTGGCCGGCGACATCACGCTCGACGCCACCGCGAAGGCCAACGCCAAGCCGACGACGTCGCTGATGATTCTCGCGGCCGCCTGGGCCGACGCCACCGCCGAAGCGAAGACTTCCGTCGGCGGCATGGCGCGCGTCACCGCCGCAGACAAGCTCACGGTCAAGGCCGACACCGACAGCGAGGTCAATGCGACGGCGACCATCGCGTCGCAGAAGAAACCGATCGACATCACGTTCGTCAAAGCCGAACTCGACGCCGACACGACGGCCGAGGTGCTGGATGGCACGCGGCTGCGCGCCGGCGCCATCGAAGTCGCCGCGAAGACCGTCGCTGATGTGACGGCTTCGGCCAACGCCACGAACTCCGGTGGCAGCAACGCCGGCTTCGCGATCGCGCTGAACCTGACCGAGACCGACACCACGGCCCGCGTCGGCGGCGACGTCGCCACGACGACGGGCGACATCGCGATCACGGCGACCACCGACATCGAGCGCAACAGCACGCAGACCACCGCGGGCTCGCTCGGCAGTCCGACATTCATGACGCCGTACACCGACTACCTCGCCAAGGTGCAGCAGAACCAGGGCAATGCGCTGCTCGGCGCGACGGGCAAGATCAGTTCGGACAAGGCGACCACCATCACCGAGTTTCTGTTCCCCACGTTCAAGGAAGGCAAGTTCAACCTGTCGGGCGCGGTGACCTGGGCCGAAGGCGACAACACGGCGCGGGCCGAGATCGCGACCGGCGCCCGCGTGATCGCGGAAGGCAATCTCGACGTCAAGTCCAGCATCGCCAACAAGGTCAATGCGAGCGCCGACGCGAAGGCCACGTCCCAGGGTGCCGCGATCGGCGGCTCCATCGTCATCGGGGACTACGTCAACGACGCGCAGGCCCGGATCGGCAGCAGCGCCGTGGTGGATGCGCGAGGCGTGCTGACCGTCGATGCGCAGGTGACCATTCCGTATCCGTGGGAGATCGAATGGACCTCGCCGGCGGCGGTGTTGAATCACCTGCAGGGCAACCTGCTCGACCTGGCATTGACGTCGTACGCGCTGAATTCGTCCAGCGGCAAAGGCAGTGTCGGGCTGTCGGCGGCGGTCGGACTGATCACGTTCGACAACACGGCGCGCGCGATCATCGACACCGATGCCGCCGTCAACACCGACGCCGCCTATCGCTCGGCCGCGCAATCGGTTGCCGTGCACGCGCAGACGGAGGTCAACAGCATCAACGTCGCCGGTGTCGTGTCGAAGAAGCTGCTCGGCAACACGGCCGGCCGGCTGGCCGTCGGTGGTTCGGCCAACATCCTGGACATCACCGGCACCACGGAAGCATCGATCCGCGACGGCGCCGACGTCCGGGCCGGCGGCAACATCACCGTCGACGCGGAATCGAAGAACCAGCTCATCACCGTGACCGAAGCCGGCGGCAAGTCGGACCAGATCGGCGTCGAAGGCGCGGTCTCGATCAACATCATCCGCAACACCACGACGGCCCACATCGACGACAAGGCCGACATCGATGCGGGCGGTCATCTGCACGTGGATGCCGTGTCGGATCTGAACAACGTGTCGATCACGGGGGGCGTGGTGAAAGCTGCCGCCGTGGGCGTCGGTCTGTCGGTGACGTACAACTTCATCGAGGGCGCCACCCGCGCCTACATCGGCAATCGACTGGATTCGGGCGACGCCGCAGCGGGAACCGGCGTCATCCGCACCGGCGGTGATCTGCGGATCAAGGCCCGCACCGACAACGACATCAACGCGTACTCGCTGGCAGGCGCCATCACGACCGGTACTTCGACCAGCGCGCAGACGCCATCCAGCGCGGGCGAAACGCCGAGCGATTCCACCGGCAACGCGTCCAGCGCCGGGCTGGAAGGCGGCATCGCCAACGACGCGTCGACGACGGCCGGCCAGAGCGGCGCCAGCGGCGGCTCCAACAGCGGCTCGAACCAACAGGCGGCAGGCGCGCAGAAGGGCAAGTACGGCATCGCCGTGTCGGGCGACGCGTCGGTCAACGAGATCTCGTCCGATACCGAGGCCTCCATCGACGACGGCGTGCGCATCACCCGCACCGGCGCGCTCGACGTGATCGCCGATGCGGATTCCAACATCAACGCATTCTCCGGATCGGTCGCGATCTCCACGTCGGGTCAGAAATCCGCCGGCCTCGCCGGGTCGTTCGCATGGAATCAGACCGGCGACACCACCCGCGCCTGGATCGGTGATGTCCGCATCGACGAAGCAGGCGCGATCACGGTGGATGCCAGCACCGGGGGCAGCATCCAAGCGGTGACGGCCAGTGGTTCCGGCGCCGGCAAGGTCGGCATCGCCGGGTCCGTGTCGATCAACCAGATCGACAACGAAACCCTCGCCTACCTGCAAGGGGCCGAGATCGTCGGCGCGACCAGCCTCACCGTGCGCGCACTCGATGATTCCGCAATCTGGTCCGGTGCCGGCGCGCTCGGCATCGGCGGCAAGGCCGGCATCGGCCTGTCGGCTGCGATCAACACGATCTCCAATCGCACCGAAGCGGGCAGCGAGGACAGTTCGGCACTGGTGTCCGGCGCGATCCTGTTCCAGGCCGACACCGATGCCGATATCCGCTCCCTTGCGGCCGCGCTGGGTGCATCCGCCGGCACGATGGCCGCCGCCGGCTCGGTGGTGGTCAGCGACATCGACAACACGACCCGCGTCTACGCGAACGGCATCGCCGGCACGCCCACGCTGCAAGCCGCCGGCAGCATCGATCTGAAGGCGCAGGATTCGTCGTCGATCTACGCGGCCAGCGGTGCGGTCGGCGGCGCCGGCGGCAGCGCCGGCTTCGGCGCATCGGCCACCGCAAATCTGATCGGCAACGTCGTCGAAGCGATCGTCGATGGCGCGCAGTTGCTCAGCACCGGCCACCAGGTCCGGCTGCAGGCCACGTCCGAAGCCGAGATCTACGGCATCACGGTCGGCGGCGGCGGCTCCGGCATGCTGGGCATCGCGGCGACCGTGACCTACAACGACGTCGACAACGTCACGCAGGCCGGCGCACGCAACGGCGCGCAGCTGCGCGGCGCAGGCGGTGTCACCATCGACGCCGACGACGACGCCGAGATCACGTCGCTGGCCGGCGCGGTCGCCGGTGCCGGCAATGTCTCGGTCGGTGCCAGCGCCGCGGTCAACGACGTCACCAACACGACGGCGGCGTTCTCCACGGGTTCGACGCTCGTCGCAACGGCCGGCGGCATCACGCTCGAAGCGCGGTCCGGCACGACCATCGACACCGGCGCCGTCGGCGCTTCGATCTCGGGTGATGTCGCGCTCGCCGGATCGGCCACGCTGAACCGCATCGCGAACACCACCAGTGCCTACGCCAGCGGCAGCGCACTGACCGCCAGCGGGGCGCTGCGGTTGACCGCCGCCGACGATTCCACGATCGCCGCCACGGCAGGTGCGATCGCCGCCGCCGTCAACGCAACCGGTGTCGCCGGCGGCGCGGCCGTCAGCGGCAACCTGATCGACAACAGCCTGTCGGCTCACCTCGAGAACGGCTCGGCCACGGCATCGGCGATCACCGTCGAAGCGGACGCCGGCGCCGACGTCTACGCCGGCGCGCTCGGCGGTGCCGGCGGCGCGGTGTTTGCGCTCGGCGGCTCGATCACGCTCAATCGCATCACCAACGACACCACCGCAGAAGTCCGCGGCGCGAGCGGCACGGCAACGGCCGCCGGCAACATCCTGATCGATGCCGAAGACACATCCACCATCTACTCCGGCGCCGGCTCGGTCGCCATCGGCGGCACCGCGTTCGGCATTGCGGTCAGCGTCAATGACATCGGCAATACCGTATCGGCGCTGGTGAGCGCGGCGCAGGTGCAATCCACGACCGGTGCCGTGACGCTGTCGGCGGCGAACAGCTCGACGATCAACAGTGTCGCGTTCGGCGTCGCGGGCGCCACCAACGCCGCGCTGGCCGGCTCCGTCACGTTCAACCGGATCCGCAACGAAACCCGGGCCGGCGGTTCGGCCGGCGGCCGGATGCTCGCGGCCGGCGCCATTCACATCGATGCGACCGATGCCTCCGGGATCAACTCGGCGGCCGGGGCGATCGGCATCGCGTTCGGTGGCGGTGTGGCCGGCGGCGCGGGTGTGGCGACCAACGACGTGGGCAACGTCGTGCAGGCCACGTTGAGCGGCGGCCTCGCCCAGTCTTCGGCAGGGTCCGTGGCGATCGATGCGGCCGCGACGACCGTCGTCACCAGCGCCGCGATCGCCGGTGCCGGCGCCGACCAGTTCGCACTCGGTGGCTCCGTCGTCTGGAACGACATCGCCAACACCGTCGAGGTCACGGTCGGCAACGGCGCGACCATCACCGCGCCCGGCGCGATCACGCTGACAGCCGACGATGATTCCGAGTTCGCCACGTTTGCCGGTGCGGTGGCCGCATCCGGAACCGGCGCGGTGGGTGCCTCGCTGTCGACCAACGCGATCGCCAATCGCATCGCGGTGGAAGTCGACGATGCGACCGTGCGTTCCGCGGCGGGAACCGCGACGCTGACCGCCGACTCGGATGCGACGATCACCGCATTCACCGTCGGCGGATCCGGCGCCGGCACATTCGCGCTGGGTGGCGCCGTGTCCCTCAACGATATCGGCAACACGCTCACCGTCCGCGTCACCGGCGGTAGTCTGGTCGAAGGGCTCTCTGGTGTCGCGATGACCGCCCGCGACGAATCCACGGTCCGCTCGCTGGCAGGTGCGGTGGCGTTCAGCGCATCGGCTTCGGTCGGCGCATCGGCCGCCACCAACGAGATCGACAACACCATCGAAGTCGTCGTGATCGATGCGGAAGCGCGCTCCGGCAACGGCAAGGTGCGACTGCTCGCGCAATCCGACGCGTCGGTCGAATCGCTGTCCGCCGGCGGGGCCGTCAGCGCGAACGCGGCGCTGGCCGGCGCCGTGTCCTTCAACCGCATCACGAACGACGTGTCGGCCGACGCCGGTGCCGGCGCCGTGCTGTCCGGCGGCGCCGGCGTCGAACTGGATGCAGACGACACGTCCGGCATCGAATCGCTGGCCGGGCAAGTCACCGTCGCCGGTGCGCTCGCGATCGGCGGTTCCGCCGCGTACAACGAGATCGGCAACACGGTGCGCGCCCGCGCCACGAACGCGCAGCTCGCCTCGAGCGCCGGCAGCATCCTGTTGACCGCGGATTCGCATGCCGGCGTCGACACCATCGCGGCCGGTGCTTCGGTGGCGTTCGACATCACGCAGGGCGGCGGCGCCCTCGCCGGCTCGCTCGCGATCAACGTGTTCGACAACCACGTCGAAGCGTCCGCCACCGGCTCGACGCTGACCGCCGAAGGCAGTGTCGGCCTCGTCGCGAACTACGACGGCAGCGGCGCGATCTACGCGGGCACCGCCGCCGTCGGAACTGCGCTCGGTGCCGGCGGCTCGATGGCCGTCAGCACCCTGGCAAACACGGTCGATGCGTTCACGTCCGGCAGCACGGTCCACGGCAAGGGCAACGGTGCGATCACGGTGCCGAAGGCCGACGGCAGCACCGGGGTCGACACCGTGCGCGGCGTCGTCGTCGCGGCGCACACGATGGAGAACATCGACGTGTGGAGTGCCAACCTGGCCGGCGGCGGTGCCGCGGGCCTCGCGGCCACGCTCGCGATCACCAGCGTCACCGACACCACGCGGGCCTTCGTCTCGGGTGGCAGCGTCAATGCATCCAATGCCGGCGCCCATGCCGACCAGCGCGTCCGGGTCGAGGCGTCCAACCGCACCGACGTCGACGTGAAGGCCGGTGCCGTCGCGCTCGGCGGAGCCGCCGGTGTCGGCGCCACCAGCGACACCACGATCATCGGCAACACCACCGAAGCTGCGATCACCGGCGGCGGCCAGGTGAACGCGCAGAAGGCCGTGGACGTGCGCACCACGACGCTGGAGCGCGTGAACGCCATCGTCGTCAGCGGCGCGGGCAGCTTCGGCGTCGGTGTTTCCGGTTCGCTGTCGCTGGTGATGCTGGACGGCACGAACACGGCGCGCATCGACAATGCCACCGTCAAGACGTCCGGCGATCTTTCGGTCATCGCGGAGGACGACATCCTGCTGGGCGTGCGCGACGACGGCACCCGCAGCGGACTGTCGGCTGGCGCGCTGGCCATCGGCGGCGTCGCCGGAGTCGGCGGTTCGATCGTGGTCCTCGATGTAAGCAACGACACGACGGCGCGCATCAGCGACGCGACCACCGATGCCAGCGGCACCACCCGCGTCGCGGCCGACACGTTCGTCGATGCCGTGACCTACGCGATCACCGGCTCCCTCGGCGCGTTCGCCGGTGCCGGCGCCATCTCGGTCAGTGCGTTCTCGAACACGACCCAGGCGCTGATCGACGAACGCAGCGGCACGACGCGCGTCAACCAGGATGCGACGTATGCGTCATCGATCCAGGACGTGACCGTCGAAGCGCAGGACACGCTGGCGCTGACCGGCCAGAACGGCGCGGTGTCCGTCGGCATCACGCTGGGCGCCGGTGCCGCGATCGACGTGGTCTCGGTCCGCAACTCGGCGCAGGCCTACCTCGGCGCCGGCACCGAGATCGACGCGCAGCGGGACGTGCGCGTCGCCGCCACCAGCGGCAAATCCGTCAGTTCCACCGTGATCGCCGCAGGCGGCGGGCTGATCGGCGTGCAGGGTGCCGTATCCGTGATCAACATCGGCGCCGGCCTCAGCGACGATGGCGAAGATGCCGCTTCCAACACGAAGACATTGGTGAACAATCAGGTGGGCGTCAGCGCGGTCGGCAACGCTTTGGGCGGATCCGGCACCGCGACGACCGCCAAGACCCGCGTGGACGCACAGCGCGTCGGCTTCAACGCCAACGCCGCGTTCGATAAGAGCGCTGCCGCCGGCGCGACCGCAGCGGCGTTCGTCGGCGATGGTGCCGACATCGGCGGCCGCGACGTCACAATCACGGCCACCGACACCACGACCCTGCAGACCCGCGCCGGCGCCGCGGCGATCGGTGTGGTCGGCGTGGGCGGTGGCGTATCGATCGCCAGCGTGAAGACCGATGTGCGGGCCACCGTCGGTGAAGACGCCACGGTCGCCGCCACCCGCCATCTGGCGCTCGATGCCAACGGCAACGTGACCGGCAGCACCATCCGCGGCATCGCCGGAGCCGCCGGTCTGGTCGGTCTCGGGGCCGCGGTGGCCGATGTGGCGCTGGCCAATGCCGTGACGGCCGGTGTCGGCAGCAACGCGCGCGTCAGCGGCGGCAGCAGCGTCGGCATCACGGCCGACGACGTGAGCGGCGTGCAGGCCGATGCGCTCGGGGCGTCGGTGGGCGCCTATTCCGCCGGCGTCGTCTACGCCGACGCGGTCAAGCAGAACACGGTCACCGCATCCGTCGGCGCGGGCGCCGAGATCGCCGGCGGCACCACGACGATCGCCGCGACGAGTTCCGGTGCCGTGGGCGCGCACAGCGTGTCGGCGGCGGCCGGACTGGTCGGTGCGGGCAGTGGCGCCGCCGCGACTGCCAAGGACAACACCACGGTCACCGCGGGCAGCGCCGCGGACGCCACGTTTCTGCTCGGCAACGCCGCGTTGTCGGTGACGGCCACGGGCCGGCCGCAGACCCACGCCGAAGCCGAAGGCGTCAGCATCGCCGCCGGGCTGCGCATCGGCGTGTCGGTGGCTTACGCGGACTCCACCGGTCACGTGCACGCCGGGCTCGGGACCGGCAACACGGTCACGGCCGGCAACGTGACCGTGCAGGCCAAAACGGAAAAGCCCGGTGCCGGCAACAGCACCGAAGCCGACGCCTTCGCCGCGGGTGGCGGCGTGCTCGCCGGCATCAGCGCCACCGAAAGCCGTGCCCATCGCGGCGGCAGCGTGACCAGCGGCATCGGCGCCGATTCGACGCTCACGCTGAGCGGCAGTCTCACGGTCGCCGCCGACGGCGCGAGCCGCCAGCGCGCCGATGTCGACGGCTACAACGGCGGCATCCTCGCAGTGGGCTCCAACGAATCGAAGGCGAGCAGCAACACCGCCGTGTCGACGACCCTCGGCAGCGGTGTCGGCATCGGGGGCACGGCGCTGACGGTGCGTGCCCGGGCCGACGACGACAACTTCGCGGCCGCGACGTCCGGCAGCGGCGGTCTCGTGTCGGGCGCGGCATCCACCGCGACCACCGACACGCGCGGCACGTCGACCGTGACCATCGGGGCCGCCAGCGGCGGTCGCGTGATCGACGTGACCGGCGCGATCGACATCGACGCCGAGCGGATCGCCCGCTTCAACGCGACCGCCAACAGCATCAACGCGGCGGCCGTCGGCGTCAGCGGTGCGTGGACCATCAACACCGTCGACAGCGATGCACTGGTGAACATCGCGGCGGGCGCCGACCTGACCGGCGGCAGCATCGCGGTGGACGCGATCAACCGCACGCGCAAGCTCGGTCTCGCGAACGATGGGTACAACATCGAATCCGGCTCCGGCGGCATCCTGAATGCCGCGGCAGCCAACAGCACGACCGACATCGACAACGTCGCGATCGTCACGATCGGCGACGGCGCCACGGTGCGCACCGACACAGGTGGCGCGATGACGATCGAGGCATTGAACGACATCGTCGCCTACGACAAGACCAAGCTCGACGCCGGCGGTGCGATCGCCGTCGCGCGGGCCGAATCGTCGATCCGGGCCGACCGCAACGACGCCCGCATCGACCTCGCCGGCCCTCTGGACAGCGGTGCCGACCTGTCGTTGTCGGCCCGCACCGTCGCCGACGTGCGCGCCGCGACCAACGCGAAGACCTACGGCGGCGCCGGTGCCGCCCAGGGTGACTCGCTGGCGCGCGTGCAGGCGGACAACCGCGTGAACGTGCTCGGCAGCGCGACCCTGCGCGCGGAGAACGACGTGAACCTGCTGGCCGGCCGCAACGCCGACACGGGCGCCACCAACGACGTCAAGGTCGCAGCGCGTACCGATCTGTGGAACAAGACGGCGTTGCCGATCGAGACCGACCCGGAGGCCGACGGCGCGATCGTGCTGCATCAGAACGTCACGGTGGCCGCCGGTGCCGAGGTGGGCGCCGTGGGCAACGTGGCGATCGGCGCGGAAGACGGTCAACTCGCCGCCGAAGGCGTGGGCATCGGCAAGGACCTGTATCGTGAACTGGCGGCCGAGATCGCCAGCGCGTTCAGCAACCTGGTGGGCCAGGGCGACGTGTCGCTCGACATCCGCGCCGGCACCAGCAGCATCGGCGGTGTGGGTGGCGTGGTCATCGACGGTACCGTGAAAGCCGGCATCCAGCACAACCAGTTCCTGACCATCGGCGCCAACGGCCAGGTGGCGATCGGCAGCGACGGCTTGCCGATCCAGTCGGAAGGCGTCACGTTCTCGCGCATCGAGAACGTGTCGCTGGCCAACGAACTGCAGACCCGGATCAACCAGCTGCGCGCACTGGCCATCGAGTACGCGCAAGTGCCCGAGATCGCCGGCGCGTTCACCGCCGAAGCCGATTTCCTCGAGATCAAGCTGGCCGACCTCGGCGGTTCGAATCCGATCGTCGACTTCATCGTCGTCGACGACGTGCTCGCGCGCTCCGGTGACGTGCGCATCACCGGCAAGTATCTGGTCGGCCAGGGCGAGATCGAGGCACCGGGCGACACGCGCATCAGCATCCTGAACCAGTCGGCGGAGTTCCTGCGCGTCAACAAACTGACGATTCCGGAAGACGAAGGCGGTCACATCACGTTCAACGGCGCCGGCGTCAGCACCAACGGCGCGATTACCGCCAAGTCACTGCCCGGGTTCGGCACCCAGAACTTCACGCTGGCGGATGCGCAGAACTCCGCCAAGCCGGTGATCGAGGTGAAGAGCACCAACACGACGGCCGCGATCGCGCCCGGCGTCTTCCTCGACGACGACATCTCGAACCGCCGCGGTGACGTGATCATCTATGCCGAAGGCGACGTGGCGGCATCGGGCTCCATCGATGCGCAGAGCGTGCAGATGAAGGCCGGTCGCGACGTGATCCTCGGCTACGTGTACGGATTCCGTCACCTGGGCGGCGATCCCAGCGTGCGGTCGCCGTTCGCGGGTCTTGCCAGTGCGTCGCAATTGCTCGCCTTCGATCGCAGTGTCGATCCGGCTGCGGAATCGTACGATCCGTCGAAGGGCATCACCGCCGGCAACAACGTTTTCATCAGCGGTGAACGGCTGAACATCAACACGACCATCCAGAGCGGCCGGCCGGACCGCAGCATCGTGATCGACGCCACGATGACGGCGGGCATCGATCAGGCGGCCTATGACGCCGCCAAGTCGGCCGGCGGCAATCCGGACAGCCTCGTGCCGCTCAACTTCGTCGAAGGCAACGAAGACCAGCTCGCGTCCGACCACATCCGCGCCTGGTACAACTACGAGACCCGGCAGATCGAGCTGGAAAGCGTGCGCGTCGAAGGCGGCAAGATCGTGCTCTACGGCGACATCTTCAGCACCGGCAACGGCCATCTGAAGGCGGTCGACGGCTATGGCCAGATCGACATCGTCAACGACACCGGCTTCGCGCTGGCGCTGAAGCGGACCGACACCGGCGGCAATGTCGAGGCGATCGTGCAGATCACCGACACCGCGCGGCGCTACGACGACGGTGGCGTGCTGCGGCCGATCACCACCACATACACCCGCGACGGCTCCACCATCGAAGTGACGCGATCGTATGTGAACGGCACCGGCGACCGGATCGCGCTGTCGACCGACGACAGCCAGACCGGCCGCATCACGAACTATCAGCCGGTCGAGAACCGTCGCTTCAACTGGGTCGCGGGCAAGGTC
>JAHCKV010000220.1 GCA_026125595.1 Burkholderiales bacterium
TCAAGAACGTGCGTCAGCAGGCCGCCAACAAGGGCACCAACCTCTACGTCAGCACCAAGCGTCAGGCGCGCGAGATCCTGCGCGAGGAAGCGATTCGCGCTGGCGTTCCGTACGTCGATCACCGCTGGCTGGGCGGCATGCTGACCAACTTCAAGACGGTCAAGGGCTCCATCAAGCGCCTGCGCGACATGGAAGCCATGATCCAGGACGGTTCGGGCGAGAAGCTCAACAAGCGCGAGCAGCTGAGCTTCACCCGGGAGCTGGCCAAGCTCGAGCAGAGCCTGGGCGGCATCAAGGACATGAACGGTCTCCCGGATGCGCTGTTCGTCATCGACGTCGGCTACCACAAGATCGCGGTCACCGAAGCGCAGAAGCTCGGCATCCCGGTCGTGGCGGTCGTCGATACCAACCACACGCCGGACGGCATTGCCTACGTGATTCCGGGTAACGATGATTCGAGCCGTGCCATCCGCCTCTATGCCCGCGGCGCGGCCGATGCCGTGCTCGAAGGCCGCAACCAGGTGGTGCGCGAGATCATCAGCGACGAGTTCGTCGAGGTGGAAACCTCCGAAGAACCGTCGGTTCAGTAAAACCGTGTTGCCGGCGTCGCGGCGCCGGACACTTCGCGACGAAAGCGGCCCGCCCATCGGGCCGTCGTCGCATTGAAACGCTTCGGAGAAATGACATGGCGGAAATCACCGCTTCCATGGTGAAGGAACTGCGCGAGAAGACCGACGCGCCGATGATGGAATGCAAGAAGGCTTTGACCGAAGCCGACGGCGACATGGCCAAGGCCGAGGAAATCCTGCGGGTTCGCCTGGGCAACAAGGCGGCCAAGGCGTCTGCCCGGGTGGCGGCCGAAGGCGTCGTCGCGATCCTCGTGTCCGACGACGGCAAGCTGGGTGGCATCATCGAAGTCAACAGCGAGACCGACTTCGTCGCGAAAAACCCCGATTTCATCGCGCTGGCCGGACAACTCGCCGGTCTCGTGGTGTCCGCCGCGCCGGCCGACGTGGCGGCGCTGTCGGCATTGCCGCTGGGCGGCAAGACGGTCGATGCCGTGCGGGCCGATCTGGTCGGTCGTATCGGCGAGAACATCAGCATCCGCCGGTTCGCGCGGATCGAAGCGAAGGGCCGGCTCGCGCAGTACGTGCACGGCGGGTCCAAGATCGGCGTGCTGGTCGACGTGGTGGGCGGTGACGAAACCCTCGCCAAGGACATCGCGATGCACATCGCGGCGGCCAAGCCCGTGTCGCTGTCCAAGGAAAACGTGCCGGCCGAACTGATCCAGAAGGAACGCGACATCGCGACGGCGAAGGCGGCCGAATCCGGCAAGCCGGCCGACATCGTTGCCAAGATGGTCGAAGGCAGCGTGCAGAAGTATCTGAAGGAAGTGACGCTGCTGGGTCAGCCGTTCGTCAAGGACGACAAGCAGACCATCGAGCAACTGCTGAAGTCCAAGGGCGCCACGGTGAGCGGGTTCAACCTGTACATCGTCGGCGAAGGCATCGAGAAGAAGACGGCCGATTTCGCTGCCGAAGTGGCGGCGCAGGCCGCCGCGGCGAAGAAGTCCGGCGATCTCGCGGCCTGATCGACGACGCCATGCCTGCCCCAGCGTTCAAGCGGATTCTCCTCAAGCTGTCCGGTGAAGCCCTGATGGGTGACGACGCCTATGGGATCAACCGCGGCGTCATCGAGCGCATGGTGTCCGAGATCGCCGAGGTGGTGAACCTCGGTGTCGAAGTCGCCGTGGTGATCGGCGGGGGCAACATCTTTCGCGGCGTCGCGCTCGGCGCCGCGGGGATGGACCGTGCGACCGCCGATTACATGGGCATGCTGGCGACGGTCATGAACGCGCGCGCGCTGCAGGATGCCGTCCGTCGGGTCGGCATCTCCTGCCGCGTGCAGTCGGCGCTGAACATCGAGCAGGTTGCCGAGCCGTACATTCGCGGCAAGGCGATGCGCTATCTGGAAGAGGGCAAGGTCGTGATCTTCGCGGCCGGAACGGGCAACCCGTTCTTCACGACCGACACGGCCGCCGCGCTGCGGGGCATGGAAATGAACGTCGATATCGTGCTGAAGGCGACCAAGGTCGATGGGATCTACACCGACGACCCGAAGACCCATCCCGATGCGATGCGCTACCAGCACATCTCGTTCGACGAAGCCATCATCAAGAACCTGAAAGTGATGGATGCGACGGCATTGACCCTGTGCCGCGACCAGAAACTGCCGATCTGTGTATTCAGTATCTTCAAGTCCGGCGCGCTCCGGCGCGTGGTGATGGGTGAGGACGAAGGTACCCGCGTCCACGCCTGACCCGTTCCCGGCACTGCAATCGAGGGAGATCCGATGATCGCCGACGTAAAAAAGGCAGCCGAGCAGAAGATGCAGAAGTCGCTCGAAACCTTGAAGAACAATCTGAGCAAGGTGCGCACGGGCCGTGCTCACCCGGGCATCCTGGACCATATCAAGGTCGACTACTATGGCAATCCGACGCCGATCAACCAGGTCGCCAACGTCAGCCTGATCGATGCGCGCACGATCGGCGTGTCGCCGTTCGAGAAGAAGCTCGGTGCCGCGATCGAGAAGGCCATCCGCGAATCCGACCTGGGCCTGAATCCGTCGTCGGTCGGTGATCTGGTGCGTGTGCCGATGCCGGCGCTGACCGAAGAACGCCGGCGTGACCTGATCAAGGTCGTGAAGGGTGAGGCCGAGGATGCCCGCGTCGCGATCCGCAACGTGCGGCGCGAAGCCAACGAGCATCTGAAGAAGCTGCTGAAAGAGAAGTCGATCCCCGAGGACGACGAGCGTCGCGCGCAAGAAGACGTGCAGAAACTGACCGATCGCCACATCGCCGAGGTCGAGAAGCAGTTGTCGGCCAAGGAAACGGAACTGCTGGCGGTCTGAGCTTCCGCTCCCGCCCGGAACCGGCACGATGAACGGCTTCGACAGCTCGACCCAGAAAGTGCCCGCCTGCGGCGATGTGCCGCGCCATGTCGCCATCATCATGGACGGCAACGGGCGCTGGGCGAAACGCCGATTCCTGCCGCGCATCGCCGGCCACAAGCGCGGTGTCGAGGCCGTCCGGCGGACGGTCACCGCGTGCGCCGAGAGCGGCGTCGAGTTCCTGACGCTGTTCGCGTTTTCCAGTGAGAACTGGCGACGTCCGGCCGAGGAAGTGTCGTTCCTGATGCAACTGTTCGCGGTCGCACTCGAGCAGGAAGTCGCGAAGCTGCACGAGAACGGCATCCGGTTGCGGGTGGTGGGCGATCTGTCGCCGTTCGAGCCGCGTCTGGTGCGGCTGATCCAGGCCGGCGAACGACAGACGGCGGACAACCGCGGGCTCACGCTCACGGTGGCGGCCAACTACGGCGGGCGCTGGGACATCGTGCAGGCCATGAATCGCATGATCGCGGCCCATCCCGAAAAGGCGGGTCAGTATTCCGAGCAGGACCTCGCGCCGTGGCTGGCCATGAATCACGCGCCGGAGCCCGATCTGTTCATCCGGACCGGCGGCGAGCAACGCATCAGCAATTTCCTGTTGTGGCAGTTGGCCTACACCGAGTTGCATTTCACCGACACGCTGTGGCCCGACTTCGATGCGAAGGCGCTGGCGGCCGCCATGGATTCCTATCGGCGCAGGGAGCGCCGATTCGGACGCACCAGCGAACAACTCACCGCGTCGACCGTGCCGCCTCCGGCCGTGTCCGAAGCGGCGGGTAGTTGACGCGTCCCGTCGATTTCCCCGTGCTCGGCCAGCGCATCGTCACCGCCGCAATCCTGCTGATCGTGGCGTTGGGCGCCCTGTGGTGGCTCCCCAACCGGATCTGGTCCATCGCCACCGCCGTCGTCATGCTGATCGGCGCGGCGGAGTGGAGCCGGCTTGCGGCGTTCGGTCCCGGTCAGCGGATCGCGTTCATCGCGGCCGTCGCCGTTTCGTGCGGTGTGCTGATCGCTGCGGTCCAGATGGAATCCGTCGTGACCGAATGGCTGTTTCCGACCATCTGGGTCGGGTCCGTCGTGTTCTGGATCGCACTGGCTCTGCCGTGGCTGCTGGCGCGGTGGAATCTGCGTCACCGTGGTGCCCTCGCGTTCGTCGGCTGGTGGGTGCTGGTGCCGACGTGGCTCGCCGTCGCGCGATTGCAGGAACAGCCGGCAGTGCTGTTGATGCTGATGGCTATCGTCTGGATCGCCGATACCGCCGCGTATTTCACCGGTCGCGCGTTCGGACGGCACAAGCTGGCGCCGCTGGTGAGTCCCGGCAAGACCTGGGAAGGCGTGGCCGGTGCCGCCGCCTGCGTGCTGGTTTACGCTGTCGGTCTCGGGCTGTTCCATGGCAGTGCGGTCTCCGGCGTGACGCTGCTGGTCGTGCTGGCGCTGGCGATGGGAGCACTGTCGATCGTGGGCGATCTGTTCGAGTCGTGGATGAAGCGCAAGGCCGGCGTGAAAGACAGCGGCCGATTGCTGCCGGGCCACGGCGGGATTCTCGATCGCATCGACGGCCTGACGGCCAGTCTGCCGCTGGCCGCACTGGTCGCCGGCGCGACGACACTGTTCTGATCGCACCATGCGCAACCTGACGATCCTCGGCGCCACTGGAACCATCGGACGCAACACGCTCGACGTGACGATGCGGCACCCGGACCGCTTCCGGGTCGTCGCGCTGGCGGGCGGCAGCCGCTGGGAACCGATGCTCGAACTCTGCCGTGTCCATCGCCCTCGGTATGCCGCCCTCGTCGCGCCGGACGCGGCGGCCCTGCTGCGCGAACGGGTCAAGGTCGAGGGCCTCGACTGCCAGGTGCTGGCCGGCGAGCGTGCGCTGGCGGAGCTGGCGGCGCTGGACGAGGTGGATACGGTGATGGCGGCGATCGTCGGTGCGGCGGGACTGGCGCCCACATTGGCGGCGGCGCGGGCTGGCAAACGCGTGCTGCTGGCCAACAAGGAAGCGTTGGTGATGGCCGGCGGGCTGTTCATGGAGACCGTTCGGCGCCACGGCGCGGAATTGCTGCCCATCGACAGCGAGCACAACGCGGTCTTCCAATCGCTGCCGGCCGGCTACGATGGGGAACTTCGGCGTGCCGGCGTGCGTCGCATCCTGCTGACCGCGTCGGGCGGCCCGTTCCGGACGATGCCGCTGGAGCGATTCGCCGCGGTGACGCCCGACGAGGCCTGCGCCCATCCGAACTGGGTCATGGGCCGCAAGATCTCGGTCGACTCGGCGACGATGATGAACAAGGGGCTCGAAGTGATCGAAGCCCACTGGCTGTTCGGCGCCCCCGCATCCCATATCGAGGTCGTGATCCATCCGCAGAGCGTCGTGCATTCGCTGGTCGAGTACGAGGACGGATCGGTGATTGCACAGTTGGGAAATCCCGACATGCGGACGCCGATCGCGCACGCGTTGTCGTACCCTGAGCGGATCGCTTCCGGCGTGTCCCCGCTCGATCTGGCGGCGGCCGGCGGTCTCACGTTCGAGAAGCCCGATACGCGCCGATTCCCGTGTCTCGCGCTGGCCTACGACGCGTTGGACGCGGGGCAGGCTGCGATGATCGCGTTGAACGCGGCCAACGAATGTGCCGTGGCGCGGTTCCTGGCCGGCGGTCTGCGGTTCGACCATATTCCGATCCTCATCGAGGCCGTGGTCGCGCGGACCGAGAGCGGTCCGGTGCAGTCTCTGGACGAGGCCCTGCGGCTCGATGCGGCGGCCCGACGTGAAGCGACGCAGTGGCTGGAGCGCCGCGCGGCCTGACGCGCGGAATCACCGGAGAACGTCATGCAGTTCCTGACCACCGTCATCGCTTTCATCGTCGCATTGGGCACGCTGATCGTGTTCCATGAACTGGGGCACTATTGGGTGGCCCGCTGGTGCGGCGTGAAGGTGCTGCGCTTCTCGGTCGGATTCGGCAAACCGTTCTGGGTGCGCCGGCTCGGCGCCGACCAGACCGAATGGGCCGTCGCGGCGTTGCCGTTGGGTGGCTACGTGAAGATGCTCGACGAGCGCGTCGAGCCGGTGCCGCCGGCCGAGGCGCATCGTGCGTTCAACCGGCAGACGGT
>JAHCKV010000221.1 GCA_026125595.1 Burkholderiales bacterium
GCCACCGTCGCCTCGACGCCGGTACCGCGATCGCGGATCTCGAGCGTGAGCCGGTCGCGCGTCCACCGGCCCTGCATCTCGACTCCTTCGTGGCTGGCGTCGGCGGCGTTGTTCAGCAGGGAGACGATCGTATGGCCGAGCGTCCGGTCGTTGATGATGCGCGGCGCCGGCTGCGGTCCGTTCCATTCGGTCCGCACCTCGATGCCCGGTCGCAGCGCCCGCCACCCCTCGATTGCCCGCTCCAGGTATTCGTCGAGCGGTAGTCCGCCGGCATCTTCGGCACGCTGCTCGCCGGCGGCTGCGGCCATGTCCGAAATGATGTGCTTGCAGTGCTCGACCTGTTCCCGCAGCGTGCGCAGATCGGCGACCAGTTCCGGATCGGTTCCGTGTTCGCGTTCCAGTTCCCGAACCACCACGGCCATCGTCGACAGTGGCGTACCCAGCTCGTGCGCGGCGCCGGCCGCCAACGTGCCGAGCGCCAGCACCTGCTGATCCCGCAGCCCCCGCTCCCGCGCTTCGGCCAGCGCGCGATCGCGGTCGCGCAGCGAGCGCGCCATCAGCGTGACGACCCATGCGATCGCGCCGGCACAGAGACCGAAGCTTGCCCACATGCCGAGCACGTGCAAGCCGAAGTCCGAGCCTTCCTCGTGATGCACGTGGGGCAACGGCACGAACCAGAATCCGAGCAGGGTGTAACACCCGAATGTCGCCGCAGCCATCGTCCATGCGAATCTCGGCGCCAGTACGGTGGCGGCGATCATGACCGGGAGCAGGTACAGCGTCGCGAACGGATTGGACCAGCCACCGGTGAAGTAGAGCGCTGCGGTCAAGATGGCCACGTCGGCCGCCAGTTGCAGGAACAGCATCCGGTCACCGACGGGGGCATGTCGGGTCAGGCGCCAGCCGGTCCACAGATTGAGCGCCACGCCGGCTGTGATCAACGACGCGAGCGGAACCAGCGGCAGAGTCAGTGCCATCACGCGCGCTGCCAGCACGATGACCACGACCATGGCGCCCAGCGCGACCCAGCGCAGCAGGAACAACCGGGCGAGATTGCGGTGGCCGGGATCGACCGGGAGGGCAGCGGCGACGTGCTTCATGGTCCAGGCATTGTAGTGAACCGGACCGTTTCTGCGACGAGGTGCGACAACGGGTCGCATTCCCGGTGCCCGGTCGGCTTCCTAGAATTGCGCTCTTTCACGGGAAGGGACAGGGCGTGCGCGCTGCATTCATCGAAGCTACCGTCGTGATGGGGACCGTATGGGTGATCGGTTCGGCACCGGCGCAGACCTCCGAAGTATTGAAGGTGCCGGCCGTACCCGTGTCGGCGCAAGCCGTTCGAGGTTCGATCACGGTGCCGTCCGTGGCCGAAGCCAAGGCACGGCTCGATCGCACGCCCGGTGGGACCGCGCTCGTCGAACCGGAAACGTACAAGGAAGGCAGGTCGGCGACGTTGACCGACGCGTTGACGCTTGCACCCGGCGTACTGGCGCAATCGCGATTCGGTTCCGACGAAGCGCGGTTGTCGATCCGCGGTTCGGGCATCCAGCGTACGTTCCATCTGCGGGGCATCCAGCTGCTGCAGGATGGCGCGCCGCTCAACCAGGCGGACGGCAGCGGCGATTTTCAGGCGGTGGATCCGCTCGCGGTGCAGTACATCGAGGTCTATCGCGGCGCGAACGCACTGCAGTACGGTGCGACCACGCTGGGCGGCGCCATCAACTTCGTGTCCCCGACCGGATACACGGCCCCCCGGTTGACCGTCCGGGCCGAAGGCGGCAGTTATGGCTATCTGCGTGGCCAGGTCGCGCTGGCCAACGTCATCGACGACACCGACTACTACGTGTCGTTCTCCGCGACCCGGCAGGATGGCTTCCGCGACTGGTCCGACCAGAGCAATCAACGGTTGTTCGCCAACATCGGACGGCGCTTCGGATCGGATGTCGAAACGCGCTTCTATTTCACCGTCGTGGACACCGATTCGAAGTTGCCGGGCAATCTGTTCAAGCGGGAACTGGAGAACAATCCCGAAGCAGCGAACCCGATCAACGTGCAAGGTCGCTACAAGCGCGATTTCCGGTTGTACCGGGTTGCGAATCGCACGACCGTCGCGCTGGGTGAAGGCATGCGCCTCGAAGCCAACGTGTTCTACACGTGGAAAGACCTCTACCATCCGATCTTCCAGGTGCTGGATGTGACTTCCCGTGACTACGGCGCCGATCTGCGCTTTTCCGCCGACGGTACCTTGTTCGGTGCCCGCAATCTGCTGGTGGCCGGTGTCCGACCCACGCGGGGCACTGCGGATGACCAGCGTCACGCCAATGTGAACGGTCAGCGCGGTGTGTTGACCGGCGACAGTCGACAGACATCGGCCAACTTCGATGTGTATGTGGAAGATCAGCTGTATGTGCTGCCGAACGTGGCAGCCATCGCCGGCGCGCAATGGTCGCGATCGACCCGCCGTCTGCGCGACAATTTCCTGGCCGACGGACAGGACAACGGCGTCGATCGAACCTACAACGGATTCAGCCCCAAGCTCGGTGCGCGCTGGGAAGTGACGCCGCTGGCCCAGGTGTTTGCGAATGTCAGCCGGAGCTTCGAACCGCCCAGCTTCGGTGAGCTCGCGGGTGGTCCGACGGTCACGCCGGTACGTGAGCAGGAAGCCACGACCTGGGAGGTCGGAACGCGCGGCACGTTGGAAGCGCTGACGTGGGATGCCGCGTACTACCGCGCTCGCGTCACCGACGAACTGCTCACGCTGCTGTCACCGACCGGAATTCCGCTCGGGACCGTGAACGCCGCACGCACCCGCCATCAAGGCGTCGAGCTGGCAGGAAGTACGTTGCTGGCGAGACGTTGGGAGTTGCGGGCGAGCTACCTGTGGAACGATTTCCGGTTCGATGCCGATCCGGTATTCGGCAACAACCGGTTGCCGGGGCTGCCGGAGCATCTGTTGAATGCGCAGGCGATGCTGCGGTTCGGCGCGGGTTTCTACGCCGGTCCGACCGTGCAGTGGTCGCCGCAGTCGTACTCGGTCGACATGGCCAACACGTTGCGCGCCGATGGTTACGCACTGCTCGGTTTTCGCGTCGGGCAACGCAAGGACGCCGGATTGTCCTGGTTCCTGGAGGCCCGCAATCTGACCGACGAACGGTACGCGGCGTCCACCGGCGTCATCGCGACCGCCGGTGGATTGGATTCACGGCAGTTCCTGCCCGGCGACGGACGCTCGATCTACGGTGGTATCGAATGGAAGCTGTAACCGCAACGCCGCGGGTCGGGACCGCCGCCCGCGCGCGGAACCTCGGCACCTTGCTCGCGTGGCATCGTCGCATCGGCATCGTGGCCTGCGTCGGCGTGCTGATGTGGGGGGTGTCCGGTCTGTCGCATCCGATCCTGACGCGCATCCAGCCGAAACCGGTGACCCCGATGCCACCGGCCGTCGCCGTGGACCTCGGTACGCTCCGTTCGGTGGATTCGATCCTGTCCGCCGCCGGTATCGATTCGATCCGTCATCTGCGGTTGGTCACCGAGTTCGGCGGTCCGATGTATCAGGTCCGCGTCGCGGATTCATCCGAGCTGCGGTATTTCGACGCGCTGACAGGGCAGGAACAGCGACAGGCGGATCGGGAATCCGCGGTATTGCTCGCGCGGCATTTCACCGGTGATCGTGCGTCGACCGTGCGAAGTGCCACGCTGGTCACCGCGTTCGACGACGAGTATCCGTACGTCAATCGGCTGTTGCCGGTGTGGCGCGTCGCGTTCGATCGCCCGGACGGATTGCTGGCCTATGTCGACACCGGATCGTCGCGTCTCGGAACGCTGGTGGACGATCGGAAGACCGTATTCCAGACCGCGTTCCAGGTGCTGCATAACGGACGCTGGCTGCGTGGGTCCGAAGGCTTGCGAGTCGCGGTGATGACCGTGTTCCTGGCGGCGGCGCTCTCCACCACCGGACTGGGGCTGTGGCTCTACGGTGTCCGATGGTCGACGTTGCGCCGTGCGCCGGGCCGCGGTTTGCGGCGCGTGCATCGCAACGTCGCGGTCGCCGTTTCGGTGACCACATTGCTGTTCGCCGTCAGCGGGCTTCTCCATCTGTGGGTGCTGTCCGGCACCCGCGGTGCGTTGCCGCAGATCGTGCCGCAGGCATGGGCGGTGACGGCGCTGGCATCGCTCGGTTCGCCGACGGGACAGGCGTCGGGCTGGACGTTGGTCGATATCGGCGGGAAGCCCGTTGCGCGCCTGCAACTGCCGACGGTGATGCCGACGGCCGAACACGGCGCCCACGCGGGACATGGCGCGCCAAGCGGCGCGGCGACCGTGCGCTACGTTGCGGCCGGCAATGTCGAACTGCCGGACGGGGATCGGGATCGCGCGCTCGCACTGGCGCGGCACTTCAGCGGCATCATCGATCGACCGCCGCTGTCGATCGATCCGGTGACGAAGTTCGAGGACGAATACGGTTTCGTGAACAAGCGACTGCCGGTCTGGCGCGTGGTGTTCGAGGGGCCGGAGAACGATCGCTGGTATGTGGAAACCCGCTCCGGCGCGTTGGCGGCCCATGTGACGGATGGGGCAGCACTGGAAGGACGGGTGTTCGCGGCCGTTCACAAGTGGAACCTGCTGGCGGGATTCGGCCCGAACGTCCGCGATATCGTCGCTGCGACCTTTGCGTTCGGCAATGTCGCGGTTGCCCTGATGGGCCTGGCGCTGTTCCTGCGGCGTCGATCGGTCGGCGCCAGGCGCTGAGTCGCGGGATCACCGCAACACGGCATTCCACCAAGGCTTCATCGCGCAGCGCAGCGCTATTTCGCCGCTTCCTTCCGCTTGCGGTTCTCGTCACCCAGCCACGTGATGATCTGCCAGATCTGCTCATCGCTCAGGTCGTTGCCGAAGCCGGACATCGCCGTGCCGGAGCGGCCGTTCTTGATGGTCTTGAAGACCATCTCGTCGCTGTACTTGCGCATCCAGACGTCATCGGTCAGATCCGGCCCGACGGCGCCGCGGGCGTTGTTGCCGTGGCACGCGAGACAACCGGTGCTGTGATAGAGCTTCTTGCCTTCGGTCACCGTGTCCGGCGTGGCTTCGAGCGGGTTGGTCAGCGGTGCAGCGGTAACGGTGGAACACAGCAGGGACAGAACGGCGAGGATCGTGGGTCGCATGGTCTCGGAACGATGAAGGTGCGGATGAAGATGCCATGCCCGCGGGACGGCGGATGCGGGCATGGCATCGGTGAGGCTCAGCGTTTGGTTTCGTACAACGCGAAGACGTGGATGATGCCGCCTTTGCGCATGTCCTTCAGATGCGGCGAGCCGCCCTTGCCGCCCCACGTGGCCCAGCCGGTCCAGCCGCCCCAGCCGGACGGCACGGCGACGTACTGCTTGCCGTCCACCGAGAACGCGACGGGACTGCCGACGATGCCCGACCCGGTCTGGTAGGACCACAGTTCTTCACCGGTTTCCACGTCGAAGGCCTTGAACTCGCCTTCGGGTGTGCCGGCGAATGCCAGACCGCCGCCGGTGGTCAGCACGCCGCTGGTGAAGGGGGACGGTGCTTTCACGGTCCACTTCTTCTCGCCGGTCAGCGCATCGAAGCCGACCAGTTGGCCGTATCCGGCGATCCATTCGGCTTCGGCGATGCCGAGGTTGTACTTGCCTTCGACGCGATCGGCCTTGCCCGCGAGAATGTCGACACAGATCTCGCGGCTCGGCACGACGACGGTCTTCGCGACGGGGCTGTAGCTCATGGGGTTCCACCACTTGCCGCCTTCGGACGCCGGACACACGTTCATCGCCTTGTGCTCGTACGTCGGGACCTTGCTCTGATCGACGATCGGCCGGCCTTCCGGCGTGAAGCCGGTGGCCCAGTTGACGACCGAGATCTCCTTGGCCCAGACGAACTTGCCGTTCGTCCGATCGATGCTGTACAGGAAGCCGTTGCGGTCCCCGTGCAGCCAGACCTTGCGGCCGCCCAGGTTGGCCAGGATGGTCTCGTTGACACCGTCGAAGTCCCAGACGTCCCAGGGCGTGTATTGATAGTGGAATT
>JAHCKV010000222.1 GCA_026125595.1 Burkholderiales bacterium
CCCTCGGAAATGTCGACTTCGGCATGGGTGGCACCGAGCTTCTTCGCCGTGGCGAGAGCATCGGCCGCAATGTTGCGCAGCGTCGGTTGGTCGAGGGAAAACCGTTCGGAAGGAGACTGGGACACGATGGGCGGACTCGACAGGGATCGCGCAAAGGCGAGGGAAAAGAGACAACGTTGGCTATGATAGCAACCGACATGAAGGCACCTTCCCCCGATTTCCAGTCCGACCCCGACGATTCCGGCGACGACACCGTCAGCAAATCGCAGCGCAAGCGCGACATGACGGCCCTGCAGGCGCTCGGCGAGGCCCTCGTCGATCTGCCGGCCGATCAACTCGCGGCATTCGACCTGCCCGAGTCGCTGCATGCCGCGATCCGCGAAGCGCAACGGGTGCGTAAGTTCGGCGCCCTGCGGCGTCAGTTGCAGTACGTCGGCAAGCTGATGCGCCACGTCGACCCGGTGCCGATCCGTGCGCGGCTCGATGCGCTGCAGGGCGTCTCCAAGGCCCACATCGCGTGGCTGCACCGACTCGAGCACTGGCGCGACCGGTTGATGGCCGATCCGGACGCCCTGACCGCGCTGGTGGCGGAGCATCCGGAAGCCGACGCGGCCCATCTGCGCACGTTGCTGCGCAACGCCCGGCGCGAACGCGACGCCGGCAAACCGCCGAAGGCCTATCGCGAGATCTTCCAGATCCTGCGCGAGCTCATTCCCGAAACATCCGCATCCACCGAACCCGAACCCTCCGAAGAATCCCCATGAGCGAAGAATCCGTCCGGATCGGCCTGGTCTCCATCAGCGACCGGGCCTCCAGAGGCGTCTATCAGGACCAGGGCCTGCCGAGTCTGCGGGAATGGCTGATCGGCGCGATCGTGAACCCCGCGACCTTCGAAGAACGGCTGATTCCGGATGAACGGCCGGTGATCGAAACGACATTGAAAGCGCTCGTCGACGACGCGGGTTGCCACCTGGTGTTGACCACGGGCGGCACCGGCCCGGCGTTGCGCGACGTGACGCCGGAAGCCACGCTGGCCGTGGCCGATCGCGAGATGCCGGGATTCGGCGAGCAGATGCGGCAGATCAGCCTGCGATTCGTGCCGACGGCGATCCTGTCACGGCAGGTGGCGGTGATCCGCCGCGGCGCGCTGATCATCAATCTGCCGGGGCAGCCCAAATCGATCCGCGAGACGCTCGAAGGACTGAAGGACGCCGACGGCAAGCCCGTCGTGCCGGGCATCTTCGCCGCCGTGCCCTACTGCATCGACCTCATCGGCGGGCCCTACATCGACACGCGCGACGAGATCTGCAAGGCATTCCGGCCGAAGAACGCGATCCGCCCGAAAGCCTGAACCGGCGCCGGCGCGACGTCAGGTCCGCTGCAGCACGCGATATTCGGCGATGTCGAAATCCTGCCCGGCCTCGATCAGGCGCCGCGGCACCAGCAGATAGTCCATCGCGTACATGCGCATGCCATAGCTTTTCTGCGGTGAGAACGTGCCGAGCCGCATGACCAGCGTCACTTCCATCTTGCCGAGGCTGTTGTCCGCCGCCGAAGGCAGCAGCAGCGCATCTTCGCCGAGCTCGTCGTCCGGATGCACGCGGCCGTCGGGCAGCAGCGGCAGCAACCGGACGGTCGTGACGCCGCGCGCGAACATCTCGATACCGACATGGCGATTGTTGTGGACATCGTTGCTGATCCGCCGTGCGATGCCCACACCCCATGCGGCGCCGTCCTGATACTTGACGCCGAGCAGCGTGCCGATCGCGAGCCAGTCGGTCCGCGCCACGGGCGCCAACGCGCCGAAACCATTGGGGCTTTCGTTGGACACGGCCCACGTGTCGACACGGCGCCCGTCGAACTCGGCATCCAGCATGTCGCCGGCCACGGCCGCGAGCACATCCTTCAAGCCATTGACGACGTCGATGCGCTCCTGCGACGGCGAACGGGCTTCGCGCCGTGCGGGTGGCTGGGGCGCCCAGTACCGCGCCAGGTGGTTCAACACGTCCAGCACCTGATCGGCCGAGTAATCGCCGCCCAGGTTCAGCGACGACGGCACGGCGCCCGTCTGCTTGATCGACGCACCGAGCTTCTCCAGTTCGTAGGCCGCGTTCGCCGGTCCGAAAAAGCGCAGGCTCGGCGCCAGTGCAAGACGGTCCGCGAGCCGGGCCGGCGACTTGTCGGCCATGATGTCGAACCAGAAATGGCAGCCCGTGGCCGCCTGCTTCTGCATGACGAACAGCTCGGAGAACTGTGCGCAGACACGCTCGACGATCTCGACCTGCACGGCGGGCAGGCTGTCGGTGGACGACACGGCCAGCATCAGCGGCTTGAGCATCTCCCGCTGCACCGTGGACTCGCCCCAGACGCCTGGATAGACGGTTACCCGCCCCGCGGCGAACCCACGCGCTTCCGCCACCGAATACACGCGGCCCAGATCGAACCAGAAGCCCGGCGCGACGGCGCTGTAGCGGAACAACCGCCATTTCAGATGCAGATTGGCGGCGCGGATGGTGCGGGCGGCGATCGTCGACAGCAGCGGTCGCAGCGCAGCGCCGGTCGGATCGCCGGATTCGTGCATCTCCACCAGCATCCGGTACGCACCGGCCAGCCGCAACCAGAACGTGCCCATCACGTGGGCGATGCGGGTTTCCTGCGCCTTGGCCAGATTCGATCCGACGAACTCCTGGGACAGCTTGCGCTGGAACGGCTTCCCGGCGGTATCGATCGTGTCGACGATCTCGTAGACGCGCTGTGCACGGATGCCGAGCGATTCGCGCAGCGAATCGAGCTGATCGGACAGTACTTCCAGAGCCTGCGACGGATTCTGTTCGGAGAGACTCTCCACCAACGCCCGCGCGTTCTTCGGATCGACCATGGGGTGGTCGCCGCCCTGCCCTGCCGATTTCAGCCAGCCCAGCATGTTCGCGTCATCATCCGGTTTCGATCGAGCTCATGCGGCCCAGTATAGCGGTTCGAGTCCATGGCCCCTTAACGGCGCCGGCCCCATTCGGCTTGAATGGGGATCCTGCCACTCACCGCCCGCTCAATCGTCACCGGCGGCCTGCCGGCCCCGCTCCACGTCCACACCGATCAGCAGGATCAACCCGCCGATGAAGAAACCGCCGGTCAACAGCATCGCCAGACGGTGATCGCCGCCGGTGACCCAACTGACCAGCCCGTACGTGAGCGGTCCGAGGATCGACGACAGCTTCACCGCCAGACCCCACAGCCCGAAGAACTCACCCCGGCGGCGCTCAGGGCTGAGATAGCCGACCAGGGCACGGCCCGCGGACTGGCTCGCGCCCAGGCAAAGGCCGGCCAGATTGGCGACGACCCAGAACAGGCCGGCGCTGGTGGCGAACCACGCCAGCATCGTCGTGATCAACCAGCCGGCCAGCGTGTACGCCACGGTGCGCACGTGGCCCAGTCGATCCTGCCACTGGCCGAACGCGAACGCGCCGATACTGGCCGTCACGTTGACCACGAGCACCAGCAACAGCGTGTCCTGGGTTTCGAATCCCATCGCCTCCTGCGCGTAGATGGCAGCCAGCGTGATCACCGTCTGCACGCCGGCCTGATAGCACAGCACGCACGCGAGAAAGCGCGTCAGATCGCGATATTGGCGCGCATGGCGCCAGGTGTCGGCCAGCCGCGCGAAGCTGTCCCGCCAGTGGGGCGAAACGCCAGGCTGCGGGTTCGCCCGCTCCCGCATGAACAGAAACGTCGGCAGGCTCGCGATCGCGAACATGGCCGCCGTGATCAGCATCGTGACCGGCACGAAATCGGCGGCTCCGATGCCCTGATGTTGTGCCCACGTGACATAGCCGAGACACAGGCCGAGCGCGACCAGCCCGCCCAGATAGCCGAACGCCCAGCCCCAGCCCGACACTTTGCCGATCGATGATCCGCGTGCCAGTTCGGGCAGGAACGCGGCGATCACGTTCTCGCCGGTGCCGAAGAAGAAGTTGGAGATGACCAATGCCGCGACCGCGACCGCGACATCGCCCGGTCCGGCGCCGGCCAGCGCCGCCGTTCCGGCGATGCAACCGACCGTCGTGACCGCCAGCACGCGCTTCTTCGCGCCGTGGACGTCGGCCCACGCCCCGATCAGCGGTGCCGTCAGCACGATCGCCGCGTACGACACCGACAATGTCAACGTCCACACGAACGTGGCCCACGCCGCCTTCTGCGCGACGACGGCGACGAAGTACGCGTTGAAGATCGCGGTGATCACGACCGTCGTGTAGCCGGAGTTCGTGAAGTCGTAGCAGGCCCACGACCACACCTCCCGCGGCCGGACATCCGGATTCAGATGATCGCGGGCCGCCATTCAACCAGCGCCCCGGGTTGCTTGCATGCGACGGATGCCGCGTGTGCAGCACCGAAGGTCGACAGTGCTCATGACGCGAAATCGCGCAACACGGTGCCCGGTGTGGGCGCGTCCGCCAGCGCGCCGGACGCATCGACCAGTTGCACGCCGTTGACCCAGACGCCGTGCACGCCGATGCCGGGCGTGACGAGCCGCGAGGCGCCGCCGGGGAGATCGTGTTGTCGCCGCGCCGGCCCCCGGCCGACCGTGGCCGGATCGAACAGCAGCAGATCCGCATGGGCGCCGGGGAGCAACCGCCCGCGGTCGCGAATGCCGAACGTGTCGGCCGCTTCGGCGGTGAGCCGCTGGACCGCATGCTCGAGCGGCATCAGACCGCGGTCCCGCACCCAGTGGCCAAGGACGTGCAACGCGAAACCGGCATCGCAGAAGAATTCGAGGTGCGCCCCCGCGTCGGACAGCGAGATCAGCGCGTTCGGATCGGTCAGCAACCGGCCTACGCTCGCCTCGTCGGAATTGAGCAGCGTGCCGACGAACATCGTTTCGAGCGCTTCTGCTTCGGCCAGATCGAGGATCCAGTCGACCGGATGCCGTCCCGCCGCCGCCGCCGCGGCCTCGACGGTCATCCCTTCGAGATGGGCACGATCCGCATCGCGCGTCCGCAGCACCCGCATCAAGTGCCACTCACCGTTGAACATCCGGAACGCGGGCCGATCGATCTCGGCGCGCAGCGCCGCCCGGAACGTTTCGGACGCGAGCAACGCGCGGTAGGTCGCTTCGTCCGGCGCTTCCATCGCCGGCCGCCACGCGGCGAGACCTTCGAACACATACGGCGAGCGGAACGTGAATTCGAACGTCAACGGACACGGCGAGACCGCACCGTGCATCCGGTTGCCGCGACGGCGTGCCGCACCGATGCCGCGCAGATCGCGGAACACCGCCTCCGGCTCGATATTGCTGTGCAAGAGCGCCGCGACGATGAACGGACGGCCCGAAGCGGCAGTCACCGCTTCCAGGCGCTCGACCGGCGTCGATGGCCCCTTGGTGATCATCAGTACGCCGCGCCCCGCTTCCCGCAACGCGTCGGCCATCGCGTCGAGCTCGGCGTCGGACGCGAGGCGCGACGGCATCGGCACACCGCCTTCACCGTTGTGCTGCACCGATGTCGTCGTGGAAAACCCGAGGGCCCCGACCTGCATCGCTTCGGACACCGCCGCCCGCATCCGCGCGATCTCGTCGTCGGTGGCAGCGCGCCGCGACGCATCGTCGCCCAGCACCCAGGTGCGCACCGACGAATGACCGACGAACGCGGCGACGTTCGGACCGACACCGCGGCGTTCCAGAAACGACAGGTATTCCGGAAACGTCTCGAACTCCCATTGGACACCCTGCTCCAGCGCGTCCAGCGACATGCCCTCGACGTGGGTCAGGTTGCGGATCACGCGGTCGCGGTCCGCCGGACGGCATGGCGCCAGCGTGAACCCGCAGTTGCCCATGATCACCGTGGTCACACCGAGCGCCGGCGAAGGCGAAAGCTGCGGATCCCACGTGACCTGTGCGTCGTAGTGCGTGTGCGTGTCGATGATGCCGGGGGCGAGCACGCGACCTTCGGCATCGATGCGCCGGTGTGCCGGACCGACATCATCGCCGATCGCGACGATGCGGCCGTCGCGGACCGCCAGACTGCCGTG
>JAHCKV010000223.1 GCA_026125595.1 Burkholderiales bacterium
GAGGCCGCCCATGATGCCGGGCTTCCAGCGCTTGGCCAGCTCCTTCAGCGTGGAGACGTCGAGGTTGCGATAGTGGAAGAACGCCTCCAGCTTCGGCATGTGGCGCGCGAGGAAGCGTCGGTCCTGGCAGATGGAGTTGCCGCACATCGGCGAGGCGCCCTCCGGGACATGCTGCGCCAGGAATGCGATCATGCGGGCCTCCACGTCGGACTCGGTGAACGGCGAAGCCTTGACACGGTCGATGAGTCCGGACTTGCCGTGGGTGGAACGATTCCAGGCGTCCATGCCGTCGAGAACGGCATCGCTCTGGTGTACGACGAGGACCGGCGCCTGGGCCACGACGTTCAGGTCGGCGTCGGTGATGATCATCGCAACCTCGAGGATGCGATCCGTGTCGGGACTGAGACCACTCATTTCCATGTCCAGCCAGATCAGATGCGCAGCGTTCGGCGCAGTACCGGAATCGACGTCGAGTGCCATAAATAAGTCTCTAATTAAGAAGGATTTAATTGTGTCACATCGCTTCCCGAATCACCAATCGAATCGCACATGAACACCTTCACACTGCTGTTCCTCGCCGCGCTCGTGCTGTCGACGGGCACTCGACTGTGGCTCGCCTGGCGTCACGTCCGGCACATCCAGGGGCACCGGAACCGGGTGCCCGAGCCGTTCGCCAGCCAGATCGATCTGGCCGCCCACCAGAAAGCGGCCGACTACACGAGCGCCAAGGCCAGTCTCAACGCCTTCGGCATCGTCGTCGAAGTCGCGCTGCTGCTGATCCTCACGCTGGGGGGCGGATTCGCCGCCCTGGAGCGCTGGTCGCAGGTCTGGTTCGGCGAAGGTCTCGCCGGCGGTGTCGCGTTCATCGCCGCGGTGCTGGTACTCGCATCCGCGGTGGAATTGCCGCTCAACGTCTATCGCGTGTTCGGCATCGAAACCCGCTTCGGCTTCAACAAGATGACCCCCGGCATGTTCTTCGCCGATCTCGCCAAGCAGACGGGTCTGGCGGCCGTGATCGGCCTGCCGTTGATTCTCGGCGTGCTGTGGATGATGGGACAACTCGGCACGTTGTGGTGGCTGTGGGTGTGGTTCGCGTGGATGGCGTTCACGCTACTGACCCTGGCGGTGTATCCGACCTTCATCGCGCCGCTGTTCAACAAGTTCTCCCCGATGCAGGATGGCGATCTGAAGCAACGCATCGAGGCGCTGTTGCTGAAATGCGGCTTCAAGTCCCAGGGACTGTTCGTGATGGACGGCTCCCGCCGCTCGAGCCACGGCAACGCCTATTTCACCGGTTTCGGCAAAGCCAAGCGCATCGTGTTCTTCGACACGCTGCTGACACGGCTGGAACCGACCGAGATCGAAGCGGTACTGGCCCACGAACTGGGTCACTTCAAGATGAAACACGTCGTGAGGCGCATGGCATGGACCTTTGCGATGAGTCTCGCCTTCCTGTGGGTGCTCGGCCAACTGCGCGACGCCGCGTGGTTCTACGAAGGCCTCGGCGTTTCGGCACCCGGCAGCGATGCGATGGCGCTCGTGCTGTTCTTCATGGTGATGCCGGTATTCACGTTCATGACGCGGCCGCTGCTGGCGATGTACTCGCGCAAGCACGAGTTCGAAGCCGATGCCTACGCCGCTCGCTACACGCCGGCGCGCGATCTGGTCCATGCACTGGTGAAGCTCTACAAGGACAACGCTTCCACGCTGACGCCGGACCCGCTGCACTCGGCCTTCTACGACTCCCATCCGCCGGCCGCGATCCGGATCCGGCGATTGGAAGCGCTGGCCGGGCAGCACGGTTGAGTCCGCCCGGTGCCGCCGGCTACCACGCGTAGCCGGCGCCCAGCAGCCAAACCGTGTCGACCGATTTGCGGCCGGTCACCGGCTTGCTGTCCCAGTCGAGATTGAGCTGCAGCGAGACGTTGAATCCGCCCGTCAACGGAATGCGCAGCCCCGTGCGGGTACGCACCAATGTGTTCTCCCGTGCCGACAGCGCCTGATAGCCGTCCTGCTCGTGGAAAGTCTGCAGCCGCCGGTCGAACAGCCACTGCGAATAGCGCACCGCCCAGCCGAGTGCCGCATAGTTGGCATCCGCTGCCGTGAAGTAATCTTCGGTGACGTAGTCGCCACCGCCCTGCACGGAGAACTGCGTGTCCGGCGTGTCGATCAATCGATATCCATAACCGCCACCGGCGATCCACCGCTGGCGCAGATCCTTGAACTCGTCGTACTCGCCGGATCCCCGGCCGTAGATGAAGCTCTTCTCGCCGGTGAACCAATCGTAGTCCCCGCGCAATGTCGCGTTCGATGCCGTCCGTCCCGTGCGATTGCTGCCATACGAGCGCTGACCGAACACCGAAAAACGGTAGTCCTTCGCACGCCCCAGCAGCTGTCCGTCGCCGTATAGCAGATCGTTGTCGACGTTGCCGCGCGTGTAGGTCCCGGAAACTTTCGCGTTGCCGCTGTACTCGATGCCGTCGCCGTATTCCGCGCGGGTCGGATTCACGAACGCGACCGTATCGAGTTCCGGGCGAAACGCCGTATCCGTCGATTCGGCGGGCGGGCCGAGACCCGACACCGCGACGCGGCTGCTGTCCTGCAGCAGCACCGGCTTCGGTGAGTCGAAATCGACGCCTTCGATTTCCGCCCAGTTGATCTTGACCTCGCCCGCGTACGGGGTTGCCACCACCATCGTCGCATCGGCGCGCTTCACGACGGTACCGGTGATGCGGTCCCCGTTCTTCAGCCGGATCACATCGGCATCGGCCGCGGTCGCGATGAGTAACAGAGCCGCAGCCACGGCACCGCCCGTCGTGGTTCTGCCGATATCGGCGATACGCGCGGCGGGGCGTGCGACGGAACGGGATGATGCAATACGGAGACAGCACGGCGGAATCGATGGCGGCATGGCGGCAACTGTGCGAGGAACGATGGAAAACAGACGTGACCGCAAGCTCGCCCGTTCGGTTCCATCGATTATGGCCGACCGCTGCAATTGATGATGTCGGCATGCGTCCGACATCGGCTGCGATTACGCACGAGGTAATGGGACACCATCGCCGACTGCGGTATCGTCGCCGCATGAACATGACGAAGCCCATCGGAGAACTGCTGCGCGAATGGCGGCAACGCCGGCATCTGAGTCAGCTCGATCTGTCTCTGGAGGCCGACGTCTCGTCGAAGCACCTGAGCTTCGTCGAGACCGGCCGTGCACAACCGAGTCGGGAGATGGTGCTGCGGCTCGCGGAACAGCTCGCTGTGCCGTTGCGGGAACGCAATCTGCTGTTGACCGCCGCCGGCTATGCGCCGATCTTCCCGGAGCGCTCGCTGGATGATCCGGCGCTGCTCGCGGTGCGCCGGGTAGTCGACCGCATTTTGCTGGGCCATGAACCCTATCCGGCATTGGCGATCGACCGCCACTGGACGCTGATGGCCGCCAACCGTGTGATTCCGCTGCTGCTGTCCGGTGTCGCACCGGAACTGCTGCAGCCGCCAGTCAACGTCATCCGGCTGACGCTGCATCCCGCGGGGCTCGCTCCCCGCATCGGCAATCTGACGGAATGGCGCACCCATCTGCTCGCGCGGCTGCGGCGCGACATCGACATCACGGCCGACCCGGCACTGATCCGCCTGCTGCAGGAAGTCACGGACTATCCGCATCCGGATCGTGCGATGCATTCTCCCGACCGCGATGCGATTCCGGTCGCGGTTCCGTTCGAACTGATCACGCCCGCGGGCACATTGTCGTTCTTCAGCACCACGACCGTGTTCGGCACACCGGTCGACATCACGCTGTCCGAACTGGCACTGGAGACCTTCTTTCCGACCGACTCGGCGACGGCCGACGCGCTGCGCGCGATCGTCGGGGACTTGCCGGCGGCTCAATCCGCCAGATGACACTCCACCCAGTGCGGGGTTTCCCGCGTGCCCAGATTGCGAGTCTCAGGCACCTCGGCACGGCAGCGCGCGATCGCATGGGGACAACGCGGATGGAATCGGCATCCGGGCGGCGGATTCTCGGGGCTCGGCAGTTCGCCGACCACCGCCGCAGCGTCGACGGTCCGATCCGGGTCGGGTTCCGGAATCGCCGCGAGCAACGCCTGCGTGTACGGATGCTTCGGGTCGGCATAGAGTGCTTCGGCCGGTCCCATCTCGACGATGCGGCCGAGGTACATCACCGCCACCGTGTCGCTGACGTACTTCACGACGGCCAGATTGTGCGAAATGAAGAGATACGACAATCCGTGGCTGCGGCGCAGATCCATCAGCAGATTCAGGATCTGCGACTGGATCGACACGTCGAGGGCGGACACCGGTTCGTCCGCGACGATGAACTCCGGATGCAGTGCCAGCGCCCGCGCGATGCAGATGCGTTGCCGCTGGCCGCCGGAGAATTCGTGCGGATAGCCCTGCGCCGCTTCCGACGGCAGGCCGACGGTCTCCAGCAGTCGCTGCACTTCGCGGTGCCGTTCGAGCCTGGTGCCGACACCGTGGATCACCAGCGGTTCGGCGATCAGCGCGTCGACTCGCAGCCGCGGATCGAGCGACGCGTACGGATCCTGAAAGATCATCTGCATGTGCCGACGCATCTTGCGCAACTCGGCCGCCGGCAACAGCGTGATCTGCCGGCCGAGGAATCGCACGTCACCCGCCGACGGTTCGATCAACCGCAGAATCAACCGGCCGAGCGTCGACTTGCCGCAGCCGGATTCACCGACGACGCCGAGGGTCTCGCCGCGCGACTGACGCAGCGAAACGCCGTCGACGGCGTGAATCACGCCGCGCCCGCCCTTCAACGGGAACGTCTTCGTCAGCCCGTCGACTTCAAGCAACGCGTTCATGGCAACGGATTCCAGCAGGCAACCGTGTGGTCGCCACCGGCGAGGACCGGCGTATCCGATCGACACGCCTCCACCGCCCTCGCACAGCGCCGCGCGAACGCACAACCGGCCGGCCGTGCACCGGGCGCGGGCACCATGCCTTCGATCACCGGCAGCGCGCGCCCCTTCGGCGTGTCGAGCCGCGGGATCGAAGCGAGGAGACCGTGGGTGTAAGGATGGCGTGGCGCCGCGAACAGCGCCCGTACCGGCGCCTGCTCGACGATGCGCCCGGCGTACATCACGGCCACGCGGTCGCAGAATCCGGCGACGACCCCGAGATCGTGGGTGATCAGCACGATGCCCATGCCCAGCTCGCGCCGCAGATCCTGCAGCATCGCCAGGATCTGCGCCTGCAGCGTCACGTCGAGCGCCGTCGTGGGCTCGTCGGCGATCAGCAACTCCGGCTCGCAGATCAAAGCCATCGCGATCATCACGCGCTGGCGCAGGCCACCCGACAGTTCGTGCGGATACTGCTCGAGTCGCCGCGCCGGCGCGCTGATGCCGACGCGCGCGAGCATCGCCAGCACGCGTTCTTCGATCACGTCGGCTTCGAGCTGCCGATGCAGCTTCAGTGCTTCGCGCAACTGGAACCCGATGGTGAAGGTCGGGTTCAGGCTCGTCATCGGGTCCTGGAACACGACGCCGATACGGCCACCCCACAGCGGTCGCAGCTGCCGGCGGGACAACGCCGTCACATCGACGTCGCGCAGCATCACGCGGCCGCGGTCGATGTGACTCGGCGGCGACGGCAAGAGCCGGATCGACGACATCACCGTCACCGACTTGCCGCAACCGGATTCGCCGACGATCCCGAGCGTCTCCCCGGCGTCGACGCCGAAGGACACGCCTTCGACGACGGACACGCGGGACCGTCCGGAGCCGAAGCTCACCGCCAGATCATCGACACGGAAGAGCGACAAGAGGAATCGTCGTGACTGTGGGATCGGAAATCGTCGCCCGGGACGTCCCGGAGCGATGCGCCTCGCGGCGTGACGGCTCGCCATCCGGAACCGGACGACGAGCCCGACGACGTCACTCCTTCACATAGATGTAGTCGTAGTTGATCGGAATGCGGACCGGATCGGTGAAATACGTATCGGATCCGCCGAGGCGTTTCGAATGCATGATGAAGCG
>JAHCKV010000224.1 GCA_026125595.1 Burkholderiales bacterium
TCCCATGCGATGAAGTATTGCGTCCGAAACAGCGCACCGCCATAGCGACCCTTGTCCGGGCGGTGGAAGTGCGCGAGCGTCGCGTCGAACTCCTCCCAGGTTTCGGGTACCTTCAGTGCATATCCGTTCTTGTCCGCAAAGCGCTTCTTCTCTTCTGCGTCTTCGAGCCAGTCCTTGCGGTAGAACGTGAGGTAGGTGTCACCGTCGGTCTGATATCCGAAGAGGCTACCCTTGTAGTAGTCACCGATCGTGTACAGATCGTCGTCGCGGAATCCCTGCGGTTCATGCTTCTGCGCGTAAGTGTCGAGATTGACCAGGATTCCGGACTCGGCGAGGTCCGGAATGCCGAACGTCGCGGGCAACGCGATATCGAACGCGCCGGATTTCGACACGGCTTCGAGCAGGATCTTCTGGTTGATCTCGCCGTTCGGTACTTCGATGAAATCGAACTTGATGCCGGTCGCGGCGGTAAATCGGTCGGCGGCGGGTTTGATGTTCCCGAGAGATCCGGACGGTTGCAGGATCTTCAACGTCACGGAACGGCCGGCGGCAAGTTGCTTCGCCGTGGCGGCGGCCGCCTCGTGTGCGTTCTCGGGCGTTGTTGCGGCGCCCGCAATGCGTGGAATCAGGAAGGGCGTGACGGACAGGACGGTGCCGGCGGCGGTGCCTTGCAGCAGACGTCGACGTTGCAGCTGCGGATCGACGGGTTTGGACGAATCGGACATGTGGATTACCTGAAAAGGATGGAAGAAGTTGGGCGGATCGTTGAGCCCGAAGGGCGAGCCGGCCGGCTCGTGCCGGTGCGGTTGCGCGAAAGATGGTGCGTTCGGCATCCCGGCGTCGCACGCCATCGGGATGCCCGTCTACACCGCTCGACGCCGACGGGCGGGGCGGCGACGACGTAAAGCGGAGAACGTCGTGCGGTCATCGGTCAGACGGCGACCGATGGTGCGGTCGTGGGATCGGTATAGCGCTCGAGACGTACATCGGCCGTGATCTTGTGGGCCTGCATGCCCTCGATCGCGCACACCCGGGCCATGATCGGCGCGATGCGTCGGCTCGCCTCCGGCGTCAGTTGCTGCCAGGTCACCGTCTTCACGAACTTCCCGACCCACAGACCACCGGTATAACGGGCGGCACCGGCGGTGGGTAGCGTGTGATTCGTGCCCACGCCCTTGTCGCCGTAGGCGACCGTGCTTTCTTCGCCGAGAAACAGGCTGCCGTAGTTGCGCAGTCGATCCAGGTAGTAGGCGTTGCGACGAGTCATCACTTCGAGGTGTTCCGGTGCGTACGCGTCGCTCAATGCGATGGCTTCGTCGTCGTCCGCGACGACCACGATCTCGCCGTGATCGCGCCACGAGACGGCGGCGATCTCTCGCGTGGGCAGCGTCACCAACTGACGATCGACGGCCGCGAGCACCGCTTCACCGAGCGAACGGGATGTCGTGATCAGCCATGCGGGACTGTCAGGGCCGTGCTCAGCCTGGCCGAGCAGATCGGTGGCCACGAGTTCAGGGTCGGCGCTGTCGTCGGCGATGATCGCGATCTCGGTCGGGCCGGCGAGCAGATCGATGCCCACCGTTCCGAACAACTGGCGTTTCGCTTCAGCGACGAACGCGTTGCCGGCACCGGTGACCAGATCGACCGCCTGGATGCCGACGCGGCCATAGGCCAGCGATGCGAACGCCTGGATGCCGCCCAGCGCATAGATCTCGTCGGCGCCGGATGCGTGCAGCGCGTAGAGCGTCGGCGGGTAGATGCCGTCGGCGTTGCGGGGAGGTGAGCACGCCACGATGCGATTGACTCCCGCCGCGCGCGCAGTGCCGACACTCATGATTGCCGACGACACTAATGGATACTTGCCCCCCGGCACATAGCAGCCCACCGCGTCGATCGGAATGATCTTCTGACCGAGCCGGATGCCGGGCTCGACTTCGGTATCGAAGCTCGAGATGGAGTCGAGCTGACGTTTGGCGAACTCGACGATCTGCCGATGACAGAACGCGAAGTCGTCCTTGAAGGTCTTCGGCAGTTGGCGCTCGGCCTTGCGGATCGTGTCGTCGTCGACGCGGAAGGTCTCGTCTTCCCAGCGATCGAACTCCCGTGCGTAGCGCCGTACCGCAGCATCTCCGTTCTGCCGGATATCGGCAAGGATGCGGCGCACCGTGTCGTGAACGCGATCGATATCCTGCGGTGCAGTCGGCGGTGCTTTCTTGACGAAACTGGGCATCGTGACTCCGGTGGGTTCGCTTCGATACGGCAAGAGCGGACCGGACGCGGGTTGCGTGATTCGACGAACGTGTGGTGCAGACGGTCACGGACAGCGCCCTTGCTGCGCGCCGTCGATTCCTCTTTCGTGATGAAAGACCGGTTCGATCTCGCTTTCGGAAATATAGGGAGGGCCCGTCAGCCCGTGAACAAACGTTTCTGAATTTGCTTACGCAGATCCCGACGGCGCGATGGCGGTCGTCGGAGAGGGTGAATCAACTCCGGGCCCGCGACGGAACGGCCGGCCGTCGCAGCGCCGTTCCGTTCCGTCGCGCAACGCGTTGTCAGGTCACGTTGACCGGGTGGCGGACTACGGCGGAGAACAGATAGCCCTGCGTGTTGAACGGCACGGTGTCGGGCTGCGTGTTGCCGAGGTTGTCGGTGGCGCGCGCCTTGAGCGCATGGGTGCCGGTCCGCGCAACCCACGGAATCTGCCATTCGGCCCAAGCCTGGGTTCCGTTGCCGCCTTGCTTGATCACGGCGCGACGCCATGTGGAACCGTCGTCGAAGCTGACGTCGACCCGCGCGATCGTGCCGTTGGCGGACCACGATCGTCCGGTGATGAGGTTCAGTCCCGAAGGCAGCGTCGCCGGGAAAGGCAGTTCGAACGCGCTCTTGACGACCTGCCGTGTCAGCACCGGTTCATCCGGATAGGCGGCACCGAAGTATTTGTACTGCGTCGTGTTGAACGCCGAGAACAGCGGTGTTTCGGACACCTCGATGCGACCGATCCACTTGATGTTGGCGATGCCGATCCAGCCCGGCACTAGCAGGCGTGCCGGAAATCCGTGGTCTTGTGGCAACAGTTCGCCATTGAGTCCGTATACGACCAGCACGTCGTCTTCGAGCGCGCGCTGGATCGGCAGTGCGCGGCGGACACGACCGACCGTCGGCGAGACGATATCGTCGAGTCCTTCGGGTTGCACGTCCACGGCACTGGGTTTGACGCCGGCGGCCTGCAGCAGTGTTGACAGCCGGACGCCGGTCCAGTTGCCGACGCCGATGGCGCCCAGACGCCACTGAGTGCCGGATGCGGCCGGATTGGCGCCCTGCTGCGTTGCGTAGAAGCTGCGCCCGTTCCCGGCACATTCGATGAATCGCGTCAGCGACACCGGCGGATACGCGAGCAGATCGTCGAGCGTGAAGCTGCGCGGATTGGTGACACCGGTACCTTCGATGCGCAGGCTCCACGCCGCCGGATCGATACGCGGCGTCGTCGTGTGATTGCGGATGAAGAACAGCGACGCCGGTGTCAGATAGCCTTGGCCCTTGTGGGCCTCGAACAAGGTTTCCCGGTTCGTTCCGAGCGTGCGGAACTTGTCGGCCGGCGTGGGTTTGACGATAGGCGGCAGGCTCTGCGCCCAAGCGTTGGATGCAGTGTTGCCGAGAAAGCCGGCACTCGCCGCTGTTGCAGCAAGCCCAAACGCCTGCTTGAGGATATCGCGACGCGATCGTCCGGTGGTCTGTTGCTGCGCCCATACGAATCGTTCGAGGCGATCCTGATCGTAGTGGGCTTCGTTCTTCAGTGAGTCCGACATGGGAAGACTATCCTCCAGGGGGCTGGACAGAAAGAGTCGGTCGATTCGAGGTCCGGAACAGCGTCCGAACGTTCGACCGGGTGTGGAAGGTTTCTGCGTGTCCTGCGCCGCAGACGTCACAGGCGTCGATTGCGTCGCGCGCCGATCAGCAGCACGAGACCGAGCCCGGCAGCGAGCAGCGCGTAGGTCTGCGGTTCCGGAACGGCGAACGCTTGCACGCGCAGCGGCAGTGCCTCCGACGAGCCGACGTACGTCAGCGTCTTCAGGATGAAGAGGTCGGTTCCCGATGCCAGCGGATCGAACCGGAATGCAACGCTGTCGGTTGTGATCGTGATCTGCAATCCGGCCAGCGGTGCCGCCGTCGTGTTGTCGAACACCGCGGCATCGGACCATTGCCAGCCGGGCGTCAGGATCACCTGGTGCCAGTTGTCGAACGCGAGATCGCCGCCGTCGAATCGAATCAGTTCCTGCACCAGATACTCGTCTCCGATCTGCGGTGCAGGGTCGGAGTCGTCCAGCAGGAACTCCTGCGTCCATCGGCCGGCCGCACCGACGATCGTGACTTCGATCGGAGCGGGGGTCACCGGGTCGTCGAGATCGGCCACGAACCATGCCCCGTAGTCGGCCTGGAACGTGTGCTGGGTGGTCGTGCCGGGGCCCGGGCCGGGACCGACGGGAATCGCGACGGCCGACGCTGCACCGGAGAATCCGACGGCAGCGACGAGGCCTGCGACATTCAGCCATGTGCGTGCGTATACGTAGATATCCATGCGGAACTCCTGATCGTGTTCGATCTTTTATGGTGTGGATCGGTGCACGTCATGCAGATGCCATGACCATGCCGATAGGTCTCGACGATCCGTCACGTCGCATGGAGCGGCGCATCGGAACCGTCGTCGACAACGCTATCAAGGCGACCGGAGACGCGCTACGAATGCTTTCAAATATTCAAAGCGTCTTTCGACAGATGCGTCGTTTGAATCAATGACATTCGAATGGGTGGTGAGGAAATTCAGAAAAATCGGAATATGCGACGAGATCGGCGGTTCGGCCGACGGCGGCCATGGGAGATGGCGATGCCGTCGGTGACATGGCCTGTTCGGCGGAAGTCGAGCGGGCGGCGGGTGGCGATGCTTCATTGGGGCCGGGCACCGAGGCGACGTCCGGCGGTGCCGGTTTCAGGTGAGCGGTTTGACGCCTGTAGCGATACGGAAAGAGATCGGAATGTCATAACCGCGATCGGTGCGATATGCGGCGAGGCGAGTCGCGATTTCGGCCTTCAACGTGGCTTGACCGGTGGCGTCGAGACTTTCGATCAGCGCGCTGACGCGAGCGAAACTCGACCGGGCCAATTGCCACAGTGCTTCCGCGTCTGCCACCGGATGCACGGTCGCATGGACGGTTGCATGGATCTGTTCGAATCCTACGGCAGCCAGTGCTGCGGACAACGCGCCGTCGCCGGAGAAGCGGAATGTCGACGGACCGGGCGGCACTTCGGGAGCCGGCGGCAGGCGCAGCGCGGTGACGGCATCGAAGAAGACGCCGTTGATGCGCGAACGTTCGACTTCGTCCCACCATGCCAGTGCGATCCGACCGCCGGGTGCCAGCACGCGCGCGAACTCCAGGAAACCCATCTCGGGACGCGCGAGGTGGCCGACGCCGAATGCACAGACGAGAGCGTCGAAAGCGCCGTCGGCGAACGGCAGCCGTTCCGCTTCGCCTTCCTGGAACGCGACGCCGGGGTGCAGCCGCCGCGCGAGGGCGACCATGCTCGGCGACAGATCGAGACCGGTCGCAGTGGCGCCGCGACCGGTGCCCCGTGCCGCGATCGTGCCCGGGCCCGTCGCAACGTCCAGCAGTCGCGCACCGGCCAATGGCTCGACCGCGTCCAGCAGCGGCGCGATGGCGTGGCTGGTCACCGGTGTGAACGCGTCGTGGTATGACTCGGCCAGCCGGTCGTGGACGTTGCGCTCGAAGTCGCGGAACGCGATGGGATCGATGGTGGGTTGCGGAGCGGACATGGTGGTCAAACCTCGGGAAGCGGAACGTCGGGACGCCGCAGGCCGGAGCGCTGCAGATCGAACCAGAGTTCCGAGGGATCGGGTGTCGGAACAACGCACGGTGGTTGCGGATCTCGTCGGTCGACACGGCACCCGGAATCTCCGAGGCGATGTTGTCGAGGCCGAGTGGGAGACGCAGGACAACGGCG
>JAHCKV010000225.1 GCA_026125595.1 Burkholderiales bacterium
GCCGTGTGTCAGGTCGGTCGCGCGACGCGTCCGCGCCGGTGGGATGGCGCGATCGCCTCGGTCTTGCGCGCGGGCCGCGGATGCATCGATGCCCGCGGTTGCGCCGGCGCGGATTCCCCGGGCGTCTTGTGGCGGTACTCGCACAGATCGGCGATCACGCAGCGCGGGCAGTCGGGCTTCTGCGCCTTGCAGACGTAGCGACCGTGCAGGATCAGCCAGTGGTGGGCGTGCTGCAGAAACTCCGTCGGCACGAACTTCAGCAACTGCTGCTCGACTTTCAGCACGTCCTTGCCGGGGGCCAGATTGATCCGGTTGGCGAGCCGGAACAGGTGCGTGTCCACGGCGATCGTCGGTTCACCGAACGCGACGTTCAACACGACGTTTGCGGTCTTGCGACCGACACCGGGCAGCGCTTCGAGACTTTCGCGATCGCGCGGTACTTGCCCATCGTGCTTCGCGAGCAGGTCGGCACACAACGCGATCACGTTCTTCGCCTTGGCGCGATACAGGCCGATGGTCTTGATGTATTCCTCCAGCCGCTGCTGACCGAGATCGAGCAGCGCCCGGGGAGTGTTCGCGACGGGAAACAGCTTCGCCGTCGCGAGATTGACGCTCTTGTCGGTGGCTTGCGCCGACAGCACCACGGCGACGAGGAGTTCGAACGGCGTCGCGTACACGAGTTCGGAGCGCGGATCCGGATTCGCTTCGCGCAGGCGACGGAAAATCTCGAACCGCTTCTGCGCATTCATGGGCGATCGGCCGTGCGGCGGGCACGGGCACGGGCGAGCGCGGCTTCGATCACTGCGCGTTTGCGTGCCGCGTCGCCGTCGGTGGAGTCGAGCGTCGTGAGCTTGTGCTGTGCCTTCTGCGCCAGACGTGCCGCGCGTTCGGCGGCATCCCGCGCAAGCCGCGCGCGGCGACGGCCGAGCCGGGCACGCCACCGATCGGCCCGGGTCGCCCAGTCTGCCGCATCCCGCGGCGAGACCCGATGGCCTGTGTGCTGCAATTGATCCAGCGGGATCAGATCGATGCAATCGACCGGGCATGGCGCGACGCACAGTTCGCAGCCGGTGCAGGCATCGAGCAACACGGTATGCATGCGTTTTGCAGATCCCACGATGGCGTCCACCGGACAGGCCTGGATGCACAGTGTGCAGCCGATGCAGCGGGCCTCATCGATCAGCGCCAGCCGCACCGGACCTTCGGCGCCGCATTCGGGATCCAGCGGCACCGGTGGCTGCGCCAGCAACTGCGCCAGACGGACGATACCGGCGGCGCCGCCGGGCGGGCAGCGATTGATCGACGCCTCGCCGGCGGCGATCGCTTCCGCATAGGGCCGACAACCCGCGTAGCCGCACTGCGTGCACTGCGTTTGCGGCAACAGTGCGTCGATCGCGTCTGCGGAAGGCGTCATCGCACGCTTCAGGCGACCTGTCGACGGCGATCGAGCCGGATCAGGCAGTGGTCGATCCACTGGGCGGTGAGCTTCTCCTGCACCGAGTTCTGCTGCAGCCGCTGCGCCAGCGCCGGGAAATCGACGCGGTCCAGCGGCTGATCCTGGTTGAAGCACGAGAACACGTAGCTGCGCTCGCCGGTGGCCGGGTCGACGTGGGGCTGCAGACACTGCGCGCACACTTCTTTCATCATGCATTGCATCGGCGAGTTGATCGATCCGATCGCGAAATGGTGCGGTTTCAGATGCGAAGCCAGCACGCCGTGTCGTGCCGCGGCCACCGCGGCCATCATGCGGTCCGAACCGATCGCGATGATGCGATCGGCATCGGCGAACGCGATGGGCTGTTCCCCCAGTTCCCCTTCGGCGTATGCGCGCATTGCCTGCACGATGTTCCCGACGAAGGTCTTGTCGCCGAAGCGGCTCGGCGTGAAGCCAGGCGCTTCGTCCGAACACCAGATCACGACATCCGACGCCGCTTCGATCTCGGCAACCTTGTAGCGGTCGACCAGCTTCTTGTAGCCGGCGAAGTACAGCACCCGAGAGCCCGCCTGCTTCAACGCCTGGCCGATCGAGAACAGCACGGCGTTGCCGAGGCCGCCACCGACCAGCACGACCGTTTCGCCGGCCGGTGTTTCGGTGGGCTCGCCGGTCGGGCCCATCAGGATCACCGGCTCGCCCGCAGGCAGCGTCGCGCACAGGTCCGACGATCCGCCCATCTCGAGCACGATCGTCGACACGAGGCCGCGTTCGCGATCGACCCAGGCCCCGGTGAGCGCCAGGCCTTCCATGCCCAGTCGCGTACCGTCGGCATCCGCGGCGCGCGTTTCGAAGTTCTGCAACCGGTAGAACTGCCCGGGGCGGAAGTTGCGCGCGGCCTGGGGCGCGTGCACCACGATCTCGACGATGTTGGGCGTGAGCCGCACGACGGCGTGCACCGTCGCGCGCAGTTCGCCATTCAGCCGCAGGAAGAACGATGCGCGATCGACGGGGCTGGCGGGTGCGATGTTCCCGAGCATCCGGCTGACCACCGGATAGCCGCGCTTCGCGCTGCCCATGGCCTTGACCACGTTGCCGGCGAACGATGGATGCAGGTCGCCGAAGAAACTGACGGCGCGGCCGTCGTCCTCCAGCGCGAGCAGCACATGGGCGGTCGCAGGCTTCGCGGAACGTTCCGGACGCACCGGCCTGCCTTCTTCGTCGACGGCCTGAAAGTACTTGCCGTCCAGCTCGAAATGCGACGGATCTTCGCGCGCTGCGATCGTGTTCGGTTGCGTACCGGCAGCGACGAGCAGCGTGCGCATCGGCAGTTCGCGCGTGATGGTGGTTTGCTGGCCGGCGGCGTCGACCGATTTCGCTTCGACCTTCAGTGACCGGGCGTGACCGAACCGGTCGATCTCGACGGCGACCGGCGTGACGTTCTCGGCGAACGCGATGCCTTCTTCGAGCGCTTTCTCCACCTCCTCGTGGTTCAGCGTGTACGACGGACTGTCGATCAGTCGCTTGCGATACGCGAGCAGCACGCCGCCCCATGAATGGATCAACTCGGCGATGCGCGGGTCGCGTCCTTCGCGGGTGGCGGCGGCGCGTTCGGCGCGGATCGCGCGGGCGTGGCCGAGAAACTCTTCCGCGATCTCGGTTTCCTCTTCACTCCACCGGCTGCGCACGGCCTGCACGCCGCGCTCCGCGACGAGGGCCTCGTAGCGGGTCAGGAACTTCTCGACCTGCAGCGGGTAGTACGCCATGGATTCCGTGGCCGTATCGATGGCCGTCAGTCCGCCACCGATGACCACCACGGGCAACCGCACTTGCATGTTGGCGATCGAGTCCGGCTTCGCGGCACCGGTCAACTGCAGCGCCATCAGGAAATCGGACGCGGTGCGGACGCCGCGGGCGAGGCCGTTGGGCATGTCCAGTACCGTGGGGCGTCCGGCACCGGCGCACAGCGCGACGTGATCGAAGCCGAAGGCGAACGCATCGTCGAGCGTCAGCGTGCCACCGAACCGCACGCCGCCGTGCAATGCAAACTCGGAGCGGCGTTCGAGCAGAAGACGGATCAGTTTCAGGAAATTCTTGTCCCAGCGGACCGTGATGCCGTACTCCGCGACGCCACCGAAACCGGCATTGATCCGTTCCCCCAGCGGTTCGCGCAACACGGCGACATCCCGTACCGGTTCGAACGGCACACGCCCACCCGTTGCATCGACCCCCGACAGCGTCGGGGCGAGCGGTTCGATCTTCAGCCCGTCGATGCCGACGACGGTGTGGCCGTCGTTCATCAGGTGGTGCGCCAGCGTGAAACCGGCCGGTCCCATGCCGACAACCAGCACCTTGCGGCCGGAATCGGGCTTCGGCGTCGGTCGGCGCAGATTCAACGGATTCCAGCGCGTCAGCAGCGAATACAACTCGAAACCCCAAGGCAGATCGAGCACGTCCTTCAACGTGCGCGTCTCCGCCTGCGGAATGTCGACCGGCGTCTGCTTCTGGTAGATGCAGGCCTTCATGCAGTCGTTGCAGATACGGTGGCCCGTGGCCGCGACCATCGGGTTGTCGACCACGACCATCGCCAGTGCTGCGATCGGCAATCCTTCGCTCTTCAGCTTGTGGAATTCGGAGATGCGTTCTTCGAGCGGGCAGCCGGCCAGCGGAACACCGAACACCGTCTTGCGGAATCCCGCCGCCGGGTCCTTCTCGGGCAGTCCGTGGGAGCAGGAATCCTTGCCTTGCTCATGGCACCAGATGCAATAGTGGGTCTGGTCCAGCGCGCCGGTGAGGTCGGTTCCGGCATCGGTCAACGCAAAGCCTTCGCGACGGCGCAGGTGGTGCAACCGGTGCACGGTGATACCGTCGTCCTGCGTCGTCTCCACCGGAACCAGTCGCTGGAAGTCGAGCTTCTTCGGGGACTTGAACAGCACGCCGTCGGCATGGCGCGATTGTCCCGTGGCGGTGTGCGCGGACCACGCCGCGTAGCGCATGGCGGTGTCCAGCGCGTCGGCGTGCATCGCCTCGTCCTGCAGCCAGTCCGCGACGTGGCGTGCGAACGCGAGTTCGGAGAAGGGCTCGCCCATCGCCTGTTCGACGGCGCGTTCCAATGCCGGACCGTCCAGCGAGTCCGCTTCGGCGGCCTTGATCTTGTTCATCGCCCGGCGTTGCACGAACAGCCGCTTCATCTGGAACAGCGGTGCCAGCGCGTGATGTCGCTGGGCCAGCGCGCGGGCTTCCGGTTCGATGCCGAAGAGTCGTGCAAGGAAGTCTTCCAGATGGGGGGCGATCTCCAGCAACAGCGACGATTCGTCCTTGCGCGGCAGCAGTTCGGGGTCGAGGCGTGCCGCCGAGATGCGGGTGGCGAGCGCTGGATCGACCTCGGCGAGGGCTTGAAGGAACACGTCGTCGAGCCGTTCGAGGGCAGGGCGATCGTGCAGATCGGCGAACTGGAAGCCGAAGGCGAGTTCAAGCGCGGGATGGGTTGAAGTCATGCGGACGATGAAATGGCTCGTGAAGTCAAAAAGCCCTGCAAACTTCGGGGAATATGCAAATAACCCGAAGCGGTGCAGGGCCGCAGGAACGGAAGGATTATAGCGGTGCGGAAGCCGGCGCCGAGAGCGCCGTCACGACTTCGCGGACGAGACCCGGTCCGCGATAGACGAGGCCGCTATAGATTTGTACGAGGCTCGCGCCGGCGGCGAGCTTGTCGCGCGCATCGACGCTCGACAGGATGCCCCCGACGCCGATCAGCGGGATCCTGCCTTCCAGTCGCTGTTGCAACGCGCGCAGCACACGTGTCGATGCCGCGCGAACCGGGCGCCCGGACAGCCCGCCGGCTTCATCGGCGTGGGGCAGGCCGGCAATGCCATCGCGCGACAACGTGGTGTTGGTGGCGATCACGGCATCGACGCCGTGCCGCAGGAATGCATCGGCCGTCGCCGAGACCGCGTCGGCATCGAGATCCGGTGCGATCTTGACGGCGATCGGCACGCGCTTGCCGTGGGTCTGTGCGAGGCTTTCGCGCTCCGCCATGACGGCGGCCAGCAACCGCGCCAGTGCATCGCCGTGCTGCAGATCCCGCAGGTTGCGGGTGTTGGGGGACGACACGTTCACCGTCACGTAATGGGCGTGCAGGTATACCTTCCGCAGGCACGTGACGTAGTCGTCCTCGGCGCGCTCGATGGGTGTGTCGACGTTCTTGCCGATGTTGATGCCGAGCACGCCGCCGAACTGCGCGCGGCGCACGTTTTCCACCAACGCGTCGACCCCGTCGTTGTTGAAGCCCATGCGGTTGATGATCGCTTCGGCCTGGGGCACTCGGAAGAGCCGGGGCAGCGGATTGCCGGGTTGGGGTCGCGGCGTGACGGTGCCGATCTCGATGAATCCGAAGCCGAGGCCCGCCAGCGCGTCGAGGTGCGCGCCATTCTTGTCGAGGCCGGCCGCGAGCCCGACCGGGTTCGGGAACTCGATGCCCATCACGCGGACCGCGCGCCCCGGCAGCGGCTCGGGTGCGCGGCCGAGCCCGAGCGCGCATCGCAGA
>JAHCKV010000226.1 GCA_026125595.1 Burkholderiales bacterium
ACCCGAACGCACTTCACTGATGATGTGCGACAGCTTGCCCACCATGTTCTGCATCGCAGTCAGCAGCAGGCCGGTTTCGTCCTTGGACGACACTTCGACGCGAGTCGTCAGATCGCCGGCAGCCAGCGCGTTGGAGATGCCGACCGCGTAGCGGATCGGATGCACGACGCTGCGGGTCACGATGAACGCCAACAGGGCGGCCGACACCAGTGCCACGGCACCGATGATCAGCATCAGCGTACGGGCGCTGTCGTAGGCGGCAGCTGCCTGCTTCGCCGCGTTTTCGTTGAACGCGCGCTCGAATGCCGCGAGTTCCTTCATCGTCTCGCGCCATTGCGCTCCCAGCCCCACCACTTCACCCAGGATCAACGCACCGGCTTCCGCATTCTTGTTCTGGCGACCCAGGTCGGCCGCCTGTTCGAAGATGGGAATGGCTCTGGTGGACAGACCCTTGATCTTGGTCATGAACGCCTTCTCGGCATCGGTCGCGGATGCCAGCGTCTGGAACATGTTGTCCAGCTTGGCTTCCGCTTCCTTGTAGTGCTTGACCGCGCCATCGAAATTCTCGTACTCCTTCTTCAACTGGTTCGGCTCCGTGACGATCAGCAGATTGCGCACGAACACGCCCATCTCGTACTGCCCCGCCTGCATCAGGGTCACCTGCTCGGTAGCCGGAATGTTCTCCTGCGTGATGGCCCGCACGTGCTCGGCGATCAGCCCCATCCGGCTCAGCCCCACCCACAGCACGGCGATCAGCAGCGCCGCCACCACACCGAAACCTATTCCGAGACGGGCACCGATCTTGAGATTCGAAAACATGTTGATCCTCTTACCTTGTATGTATTGAAAGTATCGAATGCGTTCAGGCCGCGGTGGCCATGTCCGCGCGACGTCCCGTGGACAACGCACCGCTCTCCCGCACTTCGACACCTTGCGCGAGCGCTGGAACATCGACGATCAATGCGACACGTCCGTCGCCGAGAATCGTCGATCCACTGATGCCACTGAGGCCCTGGAACAGCCGCCCCAGCGGTTTAATCACGGTCTGAGCCTCGCCCAGCAACTCATCCACCACCAGCCCGAGTCGGCGGTTGGCATGTTTGACGACGACGATGTTCTGTCGCTTCGCCGGCTCGCCGTCGGCGCTGAACACTTCCCGCAGCCGCACGAACGGAAGGACCTGGCCCCGCAGATTCACGTAGTCGCGTCCGGCTCCCCCCACGGCGTTCTCGGGTGGCAGCTCGACGCACTCGTCGACGATGTCGAGCGGCACCACGAACGTGGCATTGCCGAGCCGCACGAGGAATCCGTCGATGATCGCCAGTGTCAGCGGCAAGCGGACGCTGAAGCGACTGCCCTGCCCTTCCTTGCTGTCGATCTCGATGGTGCCTCGCAACGCCGTGACGTTGCGCTTCACGACGTCCATGCCAACGCCGCGACCGGACAGGTTCGTCACTGCTGCGGCGGTGGAGAATCCCGGTTCGAAGATGAGCCCATAGACTTCACTGTCGCTCAGCGTCGCGCCGGGATTCACGAGGCCGCGTTCGACTGCCTTCGCGAGAATCCGGTCGCGGCGCAGCCCGCCGCCGTCGTCCGACACTTCGATGACGATGGAACCGGAGTCGTGGAATGCATTCAGGCGCAGTGTTCCGCGTACCGGCTTGCCGGCCGCTTGCCGTGCGTCGGCCGACTCGATGCCGTGATCGATGGCGTTGCGAACCAGATGGGTCAGCGGGTCGGCGATCTGTTCGACGACGGTCTTGTCGAGTTCCGTCTCCTCGCCGCTGATCACCAGCTCGATGTCCTTGCCGAGTTCCTGGCTGACATCGTGAACCACGCGCTTGAACCGGTTGAATGTCGCACCGATCTGCACCATCCGCAGTTGCAGCGCGCGATCCCGTACTCCTTCGACGAGGCGCGACAACGTGGACACCGCTTCGGTCAACGCCGCCATCTTGTGCTTCTGGCCGATGACGCCGACCGCACTGCCGGCGATGACCAGTTCACCCACCAGATCGATCAGCAGATCGAGCTTCTGGGCATCCACGCGCACCGTCTGGCTTTCCTGCCCTTTCCGGTCCCGCGTCTGCCGTTGTCGTTCCAGTCCCGCGTCCACGGCCCCCTGATCGACCGCGCCTTCCTGCACCAGGATCTCGCCGATGGTCCGCGCGTGGCCGATGGGCTCCATCGCCTGGGTGCCCAGCGCGTGCGCCAACACGTCCTGCGTCAGCGTGCCGCAACGAACCAGGATCTCGCCCAGCCGCAGATCGTCTTCGGGCAATGCACGAATCAGATCGGCGTAGTCGGCCGGCGTGCTCTCCGGTGACAACACGCGCAGTTCGCAATCGTCGCGGACGAACTCGAACACCGATTCGATCTGGGCGCGCTCGGCTTTCGTCACCAGCGCCAGTTCGAAACCGAGGTAGCAGCTCTCCGGATCCATGGTCGCGACATCCGGCATCCCATCCGTCAGGATCTCGACCCGCATGATCCGGCCGATCGTCTGCAGGTAGTTCAGGAACGACAGCGGATCCATGCCGTTGCGCAGCACGTTCGGGCCGAACCGCACCGATATGTGCCACGGTCGTTCGGCGGCCTCCTTCGGCGCCGAAGCCGCTTCCGGACGTACCGCCGGGTGCGTGACGGCCGTTGCGCCCATGTAGCGCCCGAGCTTCGCCACCAGTTCTGCACCGAGTTGCCGTTCGGCTTCATCGGTACCGGCATCGCCCGAAGACACTCGATCCACCAATATCCGCAGGTGATCACCGCACGCCAACAACAGTGAGATCAGATCCGAATCGAACGCCAGATCGCCGCCGCGGGCGCGATCGAGCACGCTTTCCAGCACGTGGGTGAACGCGACGATGCCGTCGAGTCCGAACAGACCCGCGGACCCCTTGATGGTATGGGCCGCCCGGAAGATCGCGTTGACGGCATCGTTATCCGGTCCTTCGCGGCCGGCACCGAGCAAGGCATCTTCCATCGCCTGCAGCAACTCGCGCGCTTCGATGATGAAGGTGTCGAGGGCCTCGTCCAGATTCATGGCCGCACCTCGGTGGTGGATTCCGCCGAACCGGCGATGCCCAGCGCCGCACCCAGGTTGAGGAAACGCAGTGTCTCGCCCACCATCGGGCTCATCGCATCGATCGTCATGCGGCCGCCGGTACGCTCCGCCTCGCGGGCCGTCAGCAACAGGAGTTGAATGCCGGCCGTGTCGATCTCCGGCACGCCCGACAGGTCGAGCGTGACACCGCTACCGTTCTTCAGCGACGTCAACAGTCGTTCCTTCATCGCGGCGGCGGTGTAGATCGTCATGTCCTGGTCGATGCGAACCGTGGTTGCATCGCCGGCTTCGTCAGGCGACGTCTTGCGGCGACTCATGGCAGCACCAGCTTGCCGACGGCAGCCAGCATCTGATCGGGCTTGAACGGTTTGACCACCCAGGCCTTGGCGCCGGCTTCCTGACCTTCGCGCTTCTTGCTCTCCTCCGCTTCGGTGGTGAGCATGATGATCGGCGTGAACTTGTAGTTCGGGTTCTTCTTGACCTCCTTGACCATCGTGATGCCGTCCATGTTCGGCATGTTGACGTCGCTGATGATCAGATGCACTTTGCGACCGTCGAGCTTGGTCAGCGCGTCCTTGCCGTCGACGGCTTCGACGACGTCGTAGCCGGCGCCTTTCAGTGCGATGCTGACGACTTGCCGCAGCGAAGCGGAGTCGTCGACGATGACGATAGTCTTGCCCATTCCTGTAGCTTCCTTCTAGAAGAACGTGACTTCTTCGCTGGCAGCCGAACTCGTCGCTGCCGCGCGACCGTGTCTCTCTTCGCTGGTGGTGTAGCTCGCAGCGAGTTCCGCGAGCAATGCCTTGCCGTCGGGCGCCCGCAGCGAACGCTGCGTGCGATAGCCACCGACGGATGCCTCCACCTCCTGACCGAAGTGCCCGATGCTGTCGGACACGTGTTCGATGATCTGACTGACGCGGTCCTGGAACTGCAGATGGACCAGCGCACCCTCGATCTCGCTCTGTATGCCGATGCTTTCGTCGCGCATGCGCGTGGCCGATTCGACCAATGCGTCGGTCACTTTGCGCAGGTTCTCGAGCACGGCGCCGATAGCCGCTTCCGAGTGCTCGATGGCCTGGGCATCCTGGCGTTCGGACGTTTCCGCCACTTTCGATGCGGAGGCGATGGCTTCATTGATGACGGCGACCTTGGCACCGATCCGCTTGCCGGTGTCACCGGAGAGTGCGGACAGATTGCGCACTTCATCCGCCACGACCGCAAAACCGCGACCCTGCTCGCCGGCTCGCGCCGCTTCGATCGACGCGTTCAGTGCCAGCAGATTGGTGCGATCGGCGACCTGCGTGACCTCGTCGGACATCTGCCGCAATTCCTGGATGAACTGCACCAGACCATGGACTTCGGTGAGCAGGCGCCGCTTCTCCTCACGCGCCGCATGCAACGCCGCCACGAGCGCGTTCAGATCGCTTTGTGCCTGATCGAATACCACGACGAGATCCGGTTGCCGGCCTTTGCCCTGCGCATCGCCCCCGCCGGACACGGTGTCCTGGATCCGCCGTACCAGCGTGCCGAATCGCGCCGCGAGCTCGGTGATGGATTCCTCGACTTGCTTGCGGACCGATTGCAGATTGCGCTGCCACGCCGGCACGACTTCCGTGCCGACGATCTCGACGCCTTCGAAATAACTGATCATCTCGTCGACGCGACGACGTTCGGTCGCCCGGCTGAGGTCGTCCAGTGCGGCTGCGAGAGCACGGGCCTCGCCGCGCGCGATCACCATCGATACGGCGATTCCGGCAACCAATACGCCCCCGCCGACCGCCACGCTACACCAAGAGATCCCCGCCATAACGGGGATCAGCACCCCCCCTGCGATCGCCGGCATCGCGCCGAAGATTCCGTTCGTCGATCGTACTGGAGCCAAGTGCCACCTCTGTTCGTGAAAGCGGACGAATCGGGCAGCAGAGCGCAACAGGCGTCGGCTCCGTACGTCGATTCCCACACGGTTATCGACGCTTGACCCACGAGCTTTAGCGAACTTTCCGGGGCATCAGCATTCGGCGATCGGCTTCGCGCACCGGCGTGGCGAGGTCTGCGAACGCTTCTGCGGTTCACGGTATGCGATTGCTGACTGACCGATCGGCGCGGTCTGCCATACGGCGAAACGACCGTGCCGACGCAATCGAATGCGCTGAACTCGGGACGTGAAAGGCACTGCGACGGCAGGGCCGCGGGGTGCGGCCGGCCCGTTTCAAACCACCGACGTCGTGTCCTGCACCACGCGGTTCTTGCCCTGCAGCTTCGCTTGATACATGGCCTTGTCGGCCCGCTGCAGCACCGCTTCTTCCGATTCCTCGCCACGGTACTCGGCTACGCCCGCGCTGAACGTGACCAGCAGCCTTTCGTTGTCGTGAAGGAAGAACTTCTTGGTGAGCTCCCGTTGCAACCGGCTGATGACGCGAACGGCCTCGTCGATCTCGGTATCGGACAGGATGATCACGAACTCCTCGCCGCCGTAGCGGGCGATGATGTCGGTGGGCCGCACGGTATGACGGATGGCTCGTGCCAGGTGCACGAGGGCAGCATCTCCCGCGGCGTGCCCGTGGGTGTCGTTGAGTCTCTTGAAGTTGTCGACGTCGAGGACGGCAAGACACAGCGGCTTCTGACTGCGCTGCGCACGGGCGATCTCGCGCGTCATCGCGTCTTCCATGCCGCGGCGGTTCAATGCGCCGGTCAGCTGATCTTCACGCACCTGCTCGCTGATCCGCTGCAGCTCGTTCTCGAGCTGCTGGACGCGTCCCTGTGCGTTCTCGGTCTCGCGCCGCGCCTCGAGCAACTGGTCGCGCGAGCGCAGCATGTCGACCTGCATGCCGCGGGTGTCGGCCATGAGGTCGTCGATCAGGATCCGCAGGCTGTCCATGCTGTCGGTGCTGGCGATGCGCTCGGCA
>JAHCKV010000227.1 GCA_026125595.1 Burkholderiales bacterium
GTCGTCGTCGGGGAGCCGGGCGCTGTGGTACAACCCCATGGCCCGTACGCCCTGATCCCGGAGAACCCCATGGCCCGTACTCCACGAACCGCGCCCGTCTCGCCCGCGTTGCAGATGGTCGCCGACTCGCCGCACCACAAGGTGAAGGTCGCCGTCGCGGACATCGACGGCATCCTGCGCGGCAAGTACATCCACAAGGACAAGTTCGCATCCGCCGTCGATGGCGGATTCGGCTTCTGCGACGTCGTGCTCGGCTGGGACTCCCACGACGTCTGCTACGACAACACGACGGTCACCGGTTGGCACCACGGCTTCCCGGATGCGCAGGTGCGGCTCGATCTCGCCACCGGACGGCTCGTGCCGTGGGACGACAACGTGCCTTTCTTCCTCGGCGAGTTCGTCACGGCCGATGGCGGCCCGCACCCGGTCTGTCCGCGACAGACGCTGCGTCGCGTGCTGAAGCGCGCCGAGAAGCTCGGGTTGCAGCCCATGTGCGGCATCGAATTCGAATGGTTCAACTTCGCCGAGACACCACAGTCGTGGGCAGCGAAGAGGGGTGTCGACCCGGAACCGGTGACGCCCGGCATGTTCGGCTACTCGCTGTTGCGCGCGAACCATTGCCGCGAGTATTTCCACGCACTGATGGACGAGATGGGCGCGTTTCGCGTGCCGATCGAAGGTCTGCACACCGAGACCGGTCCGGGTGTCTACGAAGCGGCGATCCTGTTTTCAGACGCACTGGAAAGCGCCGATCGCGCGCTGCTGTTCAAGACCGGCGCGAAGGAGATCGCGTCGCGGTTCGGCATCATGCCGAGCTTCATGGCGAAATGGAGTCAGGCGTATCCCGGTTGCAGCGGCCATGTGCACCAGAGCCTGTCGGACGGCAAGAAGAACGTCTTCTACGACGCCAAGGGCCGGCATGCCATGAGCAAGACCTTCGAGAGCTATCTCGCCGGGCAGGTCGCGGTGGCAATGGAATTCGCGCCGATGTTCTGGCCGACCATCAACAGCTACAAGCGGCTGGTCGACGGCTTCTGGGCGCCGGTGAAACCCACGTGGGGGGTGGACAACCGCACGGCCAGCTTCCGCGTGATCTCCGGTTCGCCGAAGGCCACGCGGCTCGAAACGCGCTGCCCCGGTGCCGACATCAACCCGTATCTCGCGGTGGCGGCGTTGATCGCCGCCGGCCTGCACGGGGTCGAGAAGGGACTGAAGCTGACCGCGCCGCCGATCACCGGCACCAATCAGGGGGCCGAGAACATCCCGCGGGCACCGCGGTCGCTGGCCGCCACCACCGAGATCTTCAAGCGCTCGGCCGTCGCGCGCGACTGGCTCGGCGACGACTTCGTGGATCATTTCGCGGCGACGCGCGATTGGGAATACCGCCAATGGCAGGACGGCGTGACCGACTGGGAGTTGAAGCGCTACTTCGAAATCATCTGAACGGCTGCGCAGCCGTCCCCGCCGGATCGGCGCAATGCGCCGATCCGTCCCGTTCGGACGCTACCCGTATCGACCCGCGACACCGGGGATGGTCGGACAGAAGCGTGACCTTCGACGAACTGCGAATCGTTCCGCTGCCGCGATCTGCGTCGGCGGCTCTCCAGAACGAAGGGGTGGTCGAAGACGTGACGGAACACGGATAATCGCTGCATTCACCTTCTGACGGATTTCCCATGGGTATTGCCAAGTTCGCGTTCCCCACGACCATCCACTTCGGCGCCGGTGCCAGCAAGCTCGTGGGCGACCACTTGCGGGCCGCCGGGGTTAAGCGCCCCGTCATCGTGACCGACAAGGGCCTGGCCGCGCTGCCGATGCTGGCCGCGTTCCGCGACGGTCTCGGCGCGGGCCTGAACGTGGCCGTGTTCTCCGGCATCTGGGGCAACCCCACGGCCGCCCAGGTGCGCGAAGGCGCGAAGGCCGCCCGTACCCATGGGGCGGACGGCGTCATCGGCTTCGGCGGCGGGGCCGCGCTGGACGTCGCGAAGCTGGTCGCGCTAATGACGACCCATGACGGCGACGTGATGGAATACGTGTGGGATCACCCGAAGGTGCGGTCCATCGACGGCGACCTGCCGCATTTCATCGCGCTGCCCACCACCAGCGGCACCGGCTCCGAAGTGGGCCGCTCCAGCGTGGTGTCGGAGGACGACACCCACGTCAAACGGGTCGTGTTCTCGCCCCGGCTGCTGGCGAAAGCCGTGTTCGCCGACCCGGCACTGACCCTCGGGCTGCCCGCGGGCGTCACGGCCGCCACCGGCATGGACGCGATGACGCACAACATCGAGTCGTACCTGTGCCCCTCCTACCACCCGATGTGCGACGGCATCGCGCTCGAAGGCATCCGCATCGCGGCGCGGGCCTTGCCGATCGCGGTGCGCGACCCCGGGAATCTGGAAGCGCGCGGCGACATGATGATGGCGTCGATGATGGGGGCCGTCGCGTTCCAGAAGGATCTCGGCGCCGTGCACGCCTGTGCCCACGCGCTTTCCGCGGTGGCCGACCTGCACCACGGGCTCGCCAACGCGCTGATGATCGAACCGGTCATGCACTTCAATCTGTCATCGGCCCCGGAGAAGTTCGCCGAGATGGCCCATGTGGTCGGCGCCGCCGGTGCCGGCGATTTCGTGCCGTGGCTGAAGCGCTTCAAGGCCGAGATCGGCATTCCGGCGTCGCTTGCCGCGGTGAAAGTCACGGCGGCGCAGAGTCCGGCGCTGGTGGAAATTGCCGAGAAGGACATCTGTCACCAGACCAATCCGCGCCCCTGCACCCGTGGCGATTTCGTCGGCTTCTTCGAGGCCGCGCTCTGATGGGTGAGCGGTTGAAGATCGGCATCTCGGCCTGCTTCTCGCACCCGGACCCCGATCGGCCGTTTTTTCGCGGCAAGACGCTGCAGTACGTGGAGCAGTCCATGGTGCACTGGCTGCAATCCGCCGGTGCGCTGCCGCTGATGATTCCCTCGCCGGAAGGCGACACCAAACGCGGCGACGTCACGCTCGACGACTACGCCGATCTGCTGGACGGCCTCGTGCTCGAAGGCGGCGCGGACGTGTGGCCCGGCAGCTACGGCGAAACGCCGCTGCAGCCCGAATGGTCCGGCGACCGCATCCGCGACGAATACGAGATCGCGCTGACGCGCGCGTTCGTCGCCCGCGATAAACCGGTGCTGGGCATCTGCCGCGGATTGCAGGTATTGAACGTCGCATTCGGCGGCACGCTGTATCAGGACATCGGCACCCAGGTGCCGGAAGCGCTGACCCACCGCAACCGCGAGGTGTACGACCAGAACTTCCACACCATCGCGTTCGTGCCGCGAACCCGACTCGCCACGCTGTACGGCGATCCGCTGTCCGCCAAGGTCAACAGCATCCACCACCAGGCCATCAAGGATCTGGCCCCGGGCTTCAGCGTCGAAGCCCGCTCCACCGATGATGGCGTCGTCGAAGCCGTGCGCCGCGAGGGCCGGCCGTATGTCGCCGCCGTGCAATGGCACCCCGAATTCCATGACCCCGCGGACCGCACGCTGTTGCCGGGCGGACCGCTCCTCGACGATTTCCTGACTGCTGCCCGGGCCACCCGACACCGATGAAAATCCTGAATCCTGCCGACGACACCGTGATCACCGAACTCTCGGACGACACGCCCGAGATGGTGCACAACAAGTATCGTGCCGCACGCGCCGCGCAACCCGACTGGGCCGCCACCGCGCTGTCCACCAGGCTCAATGCCATCCGCCAGTTTCGCGAACTGATGGTGCGCGACACGGAACAACTGGCGTCCGTGACGACGGCCGAAACCGGCAAGCCGATCCGCATGTCGCGCAACGAGATCAACGGGCTGCTCGGCCGCATCGATTTCTTCCTGGAGCAGACGGAGAAGACACTGCGCCCTGCTTCGGTCTTCGACGAGGGCGGCATGCGCGAAGAGATCTCGCTCGAACCGCTGGGCGTGATCGCCAACATCTCGGCGTGGAACTACCCCTACTTCGTCGGCGCCAACGTGTTCATTCCCGCGCTGCTGACCGGCAACACGGTGCTGTACAAGCCCTCCGAGTTCTCGACGCTGACCGGCGTCGAGATCGGCAAGCGGCTGCACGAAGCCGGCATCCCGAAAGACGTGTTCATCACCGTCGCGGGCGGTGGCGACACCGGCGCCGAACTGCTGAAGCAACCGATCGATGGTGTGTTCTTCACCGGCTCCTATGCTACCGGCCGCAAGATCGCCGAAGCCGTGGCTGGCCGCATGATCAAGCTGCAACTGGAGTTGGGTGGCAAGGACCCCACCTACGTCTGCGATGACGTCGACCCGGCCGCTGCGGCTGCATCGCTCGCCGACGGCGCGATGTACAACACCGGTCAGAGTTGCTGCTCGGTGGAACGCATCTACGTGCACGAGAAGGTGTTCGCCCCGTTCGTCGAAGCGTTCGTCAACGAAGTGAAGGGCTTCGTCGTCGGCGACCCGGCCTCCGAGAAGACCTACATCGGCCCGCTCACCCGCGGCCCGCAGGTGGAGGTGCTCGAAGCCCAGGTCAACGATGCGCGGACCAAGGGCGCGCGCATTCTCCTCGGCGGCAAGCGGATCGACAAACCGGGCAACTGGTTCGAACCGACCGTACTGGTCGACGTGAATCACACGATGGCCGTCATGCAGGAAGAAAGCTTCGGCCCGATCATCGGCATCCAGAAAGTCTCCGGCGATGCCGAAGCCCGCAAGCTGATGAACGACACCGAATACGGCCTGACCGCCGGCGTCTACACGAAGGATGCGACGCGGGCCCGGACGATTCTCTCCGGCATCCGTGCCGGCAGCGTCTACTGGAACTGCTGCGATCGCGTCAGCCCGCGCCTGCCGTGGTCCGGCGTGGGTCACTCGGGCGTGGGGCTCACGCTCTCCACCTACGGCATCGAGACCTTCACGCGCACCAAGGGCTGGCACCTGCGGTCGGCCTGACGCGCCTGCACCGACGGCGGCCCGGATGCTCGGTTCGATCCTGCGTACCATCGATGCCGAGCTGATCGGGCCGGCGCGGCCTTCGCCGATTCACGGCGTGCGCCGCTTCGTCGCGGAGTTCCTGTTCTTCGGCATCAAGGAAGCACGGGCCTGCCTGTTCGCCGGACTCTTCTTCCTGTCGGTGTTGCTGGTGCCGCGAGACGGCGTGCCGGGCATTCCCCGCTATGACCTGCTGCTGGTGATCGCGCTGACGATCCAGATCTGGCTGTTGCGCAGTGGTCTCGAATCGAAGGACGAGTTCAAGGCCATCCTGCTGTTCCACGTGCTCGGTTTCGCGCTGGAAGTGTTCAAGGTTTCATCGAACATCCAGTCGTGGGCGTATCCGGAAGCGGCGTACACCAAGGTGCTCGGCGTGCCGCTGTTCAGCGGCTTCATGTATGCGGCCATCGGCAGCTACATGATCCAGTCGTGGCGACTGCTCGATCTGCGAATCGAACATCACCCACCGTTCTGGATGGCGGGGTTGTTGGCGATCCTGATCTACGCCAACTTCTTCACCCATCACTTCCTGCCCGACGTGCGCTGGTATCTCGCCGCGATCGCGCTCGGCCTCTTCGCGCGCAGCACCGTCGTGTACCGCCCGCTGGATCGCGACCGACGCATGCCGCTGCTGGTCGCCTTCGTGCTGATCGGCTTCTTCATCTGGCTTGCCGAGAACATCGGCACGCTGTTCGGCATCTGGCGCTACCCGCATCAGATCGGCGCGTGGTCCACCGTGCATCTGGGCAAGTGGAGCGCGTGGTCGATGCTCGTGCTGATGACCTTCGCGATCGTCACCACGTTGAAGCACATCAAGGCGACGATCCACGTGCCGCGGTAGAGATACGCCTCAAAGGTCGGGGCTTCAGCCGACGGGCGATCACGAGCCTAGGACGTAAGGCCAGTGGATCGGCCCGCGCCGATCAGGAATCGTCGGACTGCAATCGCAAGGACGCCCAATCCTAG
>JAHCKV010000228.1 GCA_026125595.1 Burkholderiales bacterium
CCAGGCGCTGGCGGAAGGGCGCGATCCGGGCGATCTGACGACGCTGGAGGATCCGGCGACGCTGGATCAGATCCGCCAGGCCGTCGGCGGCCGATCTTTCTCGGGACGGTCGTAAAAAAAGCGCAGCACCGGCTGCGCTTTTCTCCGATCTACACCGCGGCTCAGTTGCCGTCGCGCCGGTGCAATCGCGGGTCGTCGTCTTCGTGAATGTACTCGATGGTCGTCGGTCCGGTCCCGCGTTCCTCGAGCAGCACGCCGGTGCGTGCCCAGCCGTACCAGGCCTTGCCCGCTTCCTTGCGCAAGACCGTGCCGGCCTTGTATTCCTCCATCGGACGCCAGTTGTAGCTCTCGCCGACGGCCATCCAGAAAATGCCCTTGAGGATGGTCATCTCGCGATCGTCGGGGTGTTTCTGCGGGGCGAACTTCATGCCCGCCGGTGTCCGGTACCGCACCACGTACGGACCCGGCTGCGCCGGGTCCCCCGAGACGATGGCAACTTCCACGGGCCGTGGAATGCCTGGGATAAACGCCCATTTCAATTGGTCGTCGGGGACGGTTTCGGCCGCCCACGTGGAACTTGCGAACGCCACCAGAGCGGCGACGCCGAAGCGTGCAACGCGGTGCAACATGTCGTGCTCCTCCTCCAGATGTATCTTCTTGTCCGTCGGGTCTGCGGCCACGCCGGATCGGTGAGGGGTCAGGCCCCTCGGTTCGATTATGACCCAGTTGCGGTCGGGTTCGAGCGGCGTCGTCGGTTACTTCGAGGTTCGCGGATCGTCGTGCCGGTGCACGTAGTCCATGCCGGTGGGGCCGTTGCCCTGTTCCTGGACGATCACGTCGTCGACGGCATAGGCGAAATGCGGCGTATTGCCCGGCGTCACGTAGAAGCTGCCGGTCGGGTACTCGATCGCGCGGTCCAGGTCGTAGTGCTCGCCGACGCCGGACCGATAGGTGCCGGCCAATACCGTGACCCACCGTTCGTCGGGATGCCGGTGGGGCGGCAACGGCGTGCCGGCCGGAATCCTGGCGCGAAACACATAGGGGCCCGGCTGCCCGGGGTTGCCGTAGACCGTGGCGAGCTGGATCGGTCGGGGCACGCCGGCGTTGAAGGCCCATTTCAAGTCACCGGGCAGTACGTTGACCGCACCCTCCGGCTCGCTCTGGGCCAGCGGTGCAGCGGACAGGGCTGCGGCAATCAGGAACAGTTTGCGGAGCAGTCGAAGCATGGGGTGATTCCTCGGGTGGACGAGTTGCGATGCTACCGCGATGCCGGCGTGTTTCGAACGCGTCCCATCAGGGCCGTTGCGACGGGCGACGACCGGCCGCCTGCAGTTGCGGGAACTCGTCATCCAGCCGCACCACTTCGCCGACACGTGGCGCCGAATAGCCGGGCAGCGTTGCGACGATCGCCGTGAACCGATCGCTTTTCAGCAACGCCATCAGTTCCAGCATCTCCGGCCGCTCAAGCGTTTGTGCATTGCAGACGAAGAAGTAGCGCTCCAACGCCACCGGAATGAAATCCAGCCGGAACTGATGGGCCGCCGGTTCGACGCCGAAACCGGCGTCCGCCGCGCCGCTGGCGACATAGGCTGCAACCGCGGCGTGCGTGAATTCTTCGGTGGCGTAGCCATTGATGGCGCCGGCCGTGATTCCCGCTTCGGCGAGAACCTGATCGAACAGCAGCCGGGTACCGGCGCCCTTCTGACGGTTGATGAACGTGATGTCCGGCCGGACCAGATCGGCAATCGTGCGGATTCCTTTCGGATTGCCGGTGGCGACGAACAGCCCCTGGGTACGGGTGACCAGATGGATCAGCCGCTGCCGCGCTGGATTGAGCCAGCGGGCGTAGCGCGCCATGGCGGTGCTCGCCAGCCGGCCTTCCGGCACGTGCAGTCCGGCGAGGTCGCAGGTGTCGCGCGCGAGCGAAGCGAGGGATTCGACGCTGCCCAGGTAGCGCAGGTCGAGCTGGAGTCGTTCGTGTCCCTCAAGCAGATCGGGCATCCGGGCGACGGCGAAGCCATGGCTGGCGTGAATCCGGATCGTCGCAGCCGTCGTCACCAGCAGCCGGCTGATCTCGAGGTTGATTTCGGACGCCACCGACTCCAGCTGCACGCCGAGGCGGGCGCCGACCCGCTGTTCGGCCCACAGCAACCGTTCGCCGAGGGGCGTCAGAAACGCCCCCTTGCCCCGTTCGAACCGGACCAGCGGCGTGCCGAAGAAGCCGTTCCACCCATCGACCAGATTCCAGGCGTGCCGATAGGACAACCCCACCTGGGTCGCCGCCGCCGTCAGTTTTCCGGTTTCATGGATCGCGTTCAGCATCGCGAACAGTTCCGGTCCGAGTTGGCGGCCGTCCTCGCTTTCCACGACCCAGGTCGAACGGATGGTCAATCGCTTCATAGGCATTCTTCCGCATATTGAGACCGACGGCCCGGATTGTTACCGTCTCACGGCTTAAGGAAGTTGTTGGGTGCCATATGCAGCAAACAGCATATCAAGGTTTGTCGTTTCCGGCCGCTTAAACGATGTTGGCTCGCCGGCCGTCAGGAGGAGTGCATGGATCCCGAAACTTCGCAGCGCATCGAGGTCGTCGTCGAACGGTTGCAGCACCTGCCGGGCGCATTGCTGCCGATGCTGCATGCCATCCAGGACGATCTGGGATACGTGCCGCCGGAGGCCGTTGCGCAACTGGCCAAGGCGCTGAATTTGTCCCGCGCCGAAGTCCACGGCGTGGTGACTTTCTACCACCACTTTCGTACTGAACCGCCGGCGCGCCATGTGCTGCAGATCTGTCGCGCGGAAGCCTGTCAGTCGATGGGCGCCGAGCGGGTAGCGACCCAGGTGCGCGAGCGACTCGGTGTCGATTTCCATGAATCAACGGCCGACGGTGCGGTCACATTGGAACCCGTCTACTGTCTGGGTCAATGTGCATGTGCGCCGGCCGCCATGCTGGACGGCGAAGTGCACGGGCGTCTGACGGCGGAGCGGCTCGAAGCCCTGTTGGCAACCCTGAAGGTCTCCCCATGAGCGTACGTGTCTTCGTCCCTCGCGATTCCAGCGCCCTGGCCGTCGGAGCGGAAGCAGTGGCACTCGCCATTGCCGCCGAAGCCGCGAAGCGCGGCGAGGGGATTACGTTGGTCCGCAATGGCTCGCGGGGCTTGCTGTGGCTCGAGCCGCTGGTCGAGGTCGAAACAGCGGCGGGACGCATCGGCTACGGCCCCGTTGCGGCCACCGACGTCGCCGGCCTGTTCGACGCGGGGTTCCTGCGGGGCGGTGCCCACGGGCTGTGCATCGGCAAGGTCGACGATCACCCTTACCTCGTGAAGCAGGAGCGGCTGTGCTTCGCTCGCGTCGGTGTCACCGATCCGCTGTCGTTCGACGAGTACCGGCAGAACGGCGGTTGGCGCGGTCTCGAGAACGCCATCGCGATGAAGCCGTCGGAGGCCGTGGCCGGCGTGATCGATTCCGGTCTGCGCGGACGCGGTGGTGCGGCGTTCCCGGCGGGGATCAAATGGAAGACCGTCCTCGAAACCGCGGCCGACCGGAAGTACGTGGTGTGCAATGCCGACGAAGGCGATTCCGGCACGTTCTCCGACCGGATGACGATGGAAGGCGATCCGTTCGTGCTGATCGAAGGCATGACCATCGCCGGCATCGTGACCGGCGCGACCCAGGGCTACATTTACCTGCGTTCCGAATATCCGCACGCGGAGCGGGCATTGCTGGCGGCCATCGATACCGCGTACGACCGCGGCATGCTCGGCCCGGATGTGGCGGGCTCCGGACGCGCATTCGATCTGGAAGTGCGTCGTGGCGCCGGGGCCTACATCTGCGGCGAGGAAACATCGCTGCTGGAAAGTCTCGAAGGCAAGCGCGGGATGGTGCGGTTCAAGCCGCCGGTGCCCGCCGTCTCGGGTCTGTTCGGTAAGCCGACCGTCGTCAACAACGTCATCACGTTCGCATCGATTCCGATCATCTTCGATCGCGGTTTCGCTTTCTACAAGGATTTCGGCATGGGTCGCTCGCGCGGCACGTTGCCGATCCAGCTCACCGGCAACATCCGTCATGGCGGTCTGGTGGAAAAGGCGTTCGGCGTGACGCTGCGTGAGTTGCTGTATGACTACGGCGGCGGCAGTGCGTCCGGGCGATCGATTCGCACCGTTCAGATCGGTGGGCCGCTCGGTGCCTACGTGCCCGAATCGCAGTTTGACCTGCCGCTCGACTACGAGGCGTTCGCAGCGGTTGGCGCGATGGTCGGCCACGGCGGTATCGTCGTGTTCGACGATACCGTCGACATGGCGAAGATGGCGCGCTACGCGATGGAATTCTGCGCGCTGGAATCGTGCGGCAAGTGCACGCCTTGTCGCATCGGATCCACCCGCGGCGTCGAAACGATCGACAAGATCATCGCCGGCCGCGATCGCGGCACCGATGTGGCGTTGCTCGAAAGTCTGTGCGACACGATGCTGAACGGTTCGCTCTGCGCGCTGGGCGGCATGACGCCGTTCCCGGTGCTGAGTGCGCTGAAGTATTTTCCCGAAGATTTCGGGCTCGATCGCGATCGACTCGCGCGAGCCGCCTGACCGACCAGGAGCATTGCCATGATCTCCAGCATCCAATGGAAAGACCTCGGCACCCCGGCCCGCGTGTCCGAACGCACCGTGAGCCTCGAGATCGACGGCATCGCCGTGTCGGTGCCGGAGGGCACGTCCGTCATGCGGGCGGCCGCCGAAGCGGGCGTGACCGTGCCGAAGCTTTGCGCCACCGACAGTCTCGAGCCGTTCGGTTCCTGTCGGTTGTGTCTGGTCGAGATCGAGGGCCGCAAGGGATATCCGGCGTCGTGCACGACGCCGGTGACGCCGGGCATGGTCGTGCGCACGCAGACCCGCAAGCTGGCGGACATCCGTCGCGGCGTCATGGAACTGTACATCTCCGACCATCCGCTGGATTGCCTGACCTGTTCCGCCAATGGCAACTGTGAGTTGCAGGACATGGCCGGTGCCGTCGGACTGCGCGAAGTGCGCTACGGCTACGACGGCGCGAATCATCTCGATGCCGTGAAGGACACGTCGAACCCTTATTTCACCTTCGATCCCGCCAAATGCATCGTCTGCTCGCGTTGCGTGCGGGCCTGCGAAGAAACGCAGGGCACCTTCGCGCTGACGATCGACGGCCGCGGCTTCGCGTCGATGGTGTCGCCGGGACAGAGCGAAGCGTTCATGGATTCGGAGTGCGTGAGCTGCGGCGCCTGCGTGCAAGCCTGTCCGACGGCGACGTTGATGGAAAAGTCCGTGGTCGAGATGGGCCAGCCCGAGCGCAGCGTCACGACGACCTGCGCGTACTGCGGCGTCGGTTGTTCGTTCCGTGCCGAGATGAAGGGCGCGGAAGTCGTGCGCATGGTGCCCGACAAGGGCGGGCAGGCCAATCGCGGCCATTCCTGCGTCAAGGGACGTTTCGCTTTCGGCTATGCGACGCATCCCGATCGCATCACGACGCCGATGATCCGCGCGAAGATCACCGATCCGTGGAAGAAGGTTTCCTGGGAAGAAGCCGTCAACTACGCGGCGTCGGAGTTCAAGCGGATCCAGGCGCAGCATGGTCGCGGCTCCGTCGGCGGCATCACGTCGTCACGGTGCACCAACGAAGAAACCTATCTGGTGCAGAAACTGGTGCGCGCCGCGTTCGGCAACAACAACGTCGACACTTGCGCGCGCGTCTGCCATTCGCCGACGGGTTACGGGTTGAAGACCACGCTCGGAGAGTCCGCCGGCACACAGGATTTCGATTCGGTCATGAAGACCGACGTGGTGCTGGTCATCGGCGCCAATCCGACCGATGGGCACCCGGTGTTCGGTTCGCGGCTGAAGCGCCGGCTGCGCGAAGGCGCGAAGTTGATCGTCGTGGATCCACGCACCATCGATCTGGTGCGTACGCCGCACGTGCAGGCCGACTACC
>JAHCKV010000229.1 GCA_026125595.1 Burkholderiales bacterium
ACAGATGGCGCGTCAGCCATGCCATCGGATGCTCGCGAAAGTCGGCGGACACATAGCCGATGCGGATGCGCGACCGGTCTTCACGCGGCACCGCTTCCATTCGGGGCAGCGCCTCGGCACGCGCCGCCACGCCGGCCGCGGCTGCACGGGCAATGGCAGCATGACGCGTCGGCGGCCAATCGAGCGCCAGCACGCGGAACGGCACACTCTCCTGGCGAAACAACGGCTGCCCGGCACCGGCATCCACCAGCGCAGCGAGCCGTTCTTCGAAGCCCGCACTGCGCCGCCAGTCGCACACGAACGCGCGCTCGTACGCCGCCTCGAACCAGATCCGCATCGGATCGGCATCCCGCAGCGTGCCGGCGACCATAGGACGATCGGCGTTGCGATAGGCATCGAATCGTTCCGGATCGATGGCGCGCGCCGCGTCCAACGCGTCGCTTGCAGCATCGAAATCACCGAGCACCGCCAGCGCCAATGCACGATCGATCGCGGCGTAGACGTGGGCCGGGCGCCGTTCGAGCGCGTGGTTCGCGGCGGCAAGCGCGGCTTCCGGTTCGCCCGCCGCCAGAGCGGCTTCGGCGAGATTGAACTGCGCATCGGCATCGTCCGGCTGCAATTCGACCAAGGTGTTGGCATCACGCCATGCTTCCGGCGTCCGGCGCAGCGCCAGATAGAGTGCCGTGCGACTTTTCAACGCGGCGCGCCGGGCCGGATCAGCACCCGACGACAGTCGTGCGAGCACCGCGTCGAGCAGCGCCAGTGCCGCATCCGGATCGCCACAGGCCTCGCAGGCGTAGGCGAGATTCACGGCCAGCCGGGCGTGACCGGGATGCGCATCGCGGGCGATCTGCAGCACCGCGCGCGCTTCTTCCGGTCGCCCGAGTTCCATCAGCACTGCGGCGCGCGCCGAAGCGATATCCGGATCGTCCGGCGCCAGCCCATGGGCGCGCACGAAGGTATCAAGGGCATCGTCCAGGCGACCGCCGGCATGCAGTACCGCACCGACGGTGAGCCACACGCGCGGCGCTTCCGGTGCGATCCCGGCGGCTCGCCGCGCCGCCTCGTATGCGGCCGTCAGCTCGCCGCGGGTGATGGCATCCGCGGCGGCATCCAGTAGTGAATCAATCGATTCGCCGGACCCGGTTGAACCGGTCAATTGTTGCTGTTGTCGAGGATCATGCCGAACGTGCCCACCGCCTTGTTGCTGCCCGGCAAGAAGAGTTCATAGGCGATACCGGCGTGGGACGCGTTGGCGCCAGCGAGAAAGCCGCGAACATCGCCGCTGCAACCTGCGGAAAAACACGTGGACGAAGACGTCACCGAGACCGATGTGAAGTCCAGCACGTGGCCGCTGACGATGCTGCCCGAAGCGGAGGCATGCAGCGCTTCACCTCCATAGCCAGCCGGAGCGGTCACCACGAAATCCAGCGCCGCGGAAAACTGGCTGAAATCTACGGTCATGGACGCGGAATTCAGAGAACCCACCTGGACGTTCAGTCCGTCCGAATCGTTGAAGGTCGGCGTCGTACCGCCGTTCAGCGCGTAACTGGCCGTGCCGGATGTCGGGACACTGCCGGGAATGCCGAACACATAGTGAAAACTTTCACCACCGGTCGTGGCCGCACCGGAGAGGTTGCCCGTTCCCTGGAAAACGGGATTGACGAATCGCCCCCATCCCACGACGCCGTCGTAGAACGACAGGGGGTTGCTCGATGTCGTGTACGTATTCCCGGCAATGTCGCTCTCGAACTGGATCAAGGCGCCGACATCGTTGATCGCCGTCGGCGCCGAGTAGGGTCCCGCGATTCCGGTACCGCGGCTACCCACCCGGTTGTGACTGAATGCGAAATCCGCCGTGAACGTCTCCGCCACGCTTTCGGGCGGAGTTTCAACGAGGGGTGTCGTGCTGCCGTCGCTGGGAGGACTGTCAGGCTTCAGAAACGACGGCTTCCCGTCCGGCTGCCGGTCGTCCGATTTCACGAACAGCAGCGGCGCCGGCGGCGTCGGCTGCTGCGGCGGCAGATCCACGGTCTTGTCGGTCAGGACCGGCGCAATGTCGGGCGCCCGGACGTAATAGCTCTCGCCGCTGCCGACGCCCAGACATCCGCCGCCGTTGCAGACGTTGATCTCGCCTTCACCGACCGAGCCGGTGACGCTCTTGCCGTACTGGATCGTGTATTCGGTGCCGCGGATGCCGATGGTCGCGACCGTCGTCGACACCTGGTAGGCGTTCTTGTTGACCCGTCCGACCAACCCGGTGATGGTCCGCAAGCCTCCCTTCAGCAGGCTGAAGAAGCCTTTCTCGGAACCGTCGGGCGTGCCGTTGAACCGGAATTCGTCGATGCGGAACTGGGACTGCGGCTGCAGCGACACGAACGCCCCGTCGACGAAGCGCAGTTGCACCCGTCCGTCGCGGGTATCCACCGTGTCTCCCTGCGCGACCTCGGCCCCTTTCGTCAGCGTGCGGGTCTTGCCGTCCTGCCCCGTCGCGACGGCATTGCCGATCGCGAAGTCGACCCGCGCGGCCGGTGCCGCATACGCGAACGCCGGAAACGCGATCGCGACCATCATGCCGAGCCGGCCGGCACGACGACGTGCGAATGGTGGGAGTTTCTGCATCGTCAGCCCTCCGAAAACGCACCGTCAGGGCGTATACGACGATTGCGTCAAGCCGAACACACCGACGGCCTTGTCGCCGCCCGGCAGGACCAGTTCATAGGCGATGCCTGCGCGGGACGCATTGGCACCCGCCAGGAATCCGCTCGCCTGCCCCCCGCACCCGGCCGAGAAGCAGGTGCTCGTGGAATTCACCGACAATGCATTGAACGAAAGTTCGCGGCCACTCAGGATGCTGCCCGAGGTACTGGCATGCAGCGTTTCGCCGCCATAACCTCCGGGGGCATTCACCGCGAAGTCCAACGACACCAGGTGCTGCCCGAAATCCGCGGTCATCGACGCGGTGCCGAGCGTACCGGTCTGGATGTTGCCGCCGTTGGAATCGTTGAACGTCGGCGCCGTGCCGCCGGCCAGCGTGTAGTTCGCCGTGCCCGAACTCGGCGTGCTGCCCGGGATACCGAACACGTAGTGGAAACTCTGGCCGGCCGTGGGTCCCTGCCCCGCCAAATTGCCCGAGCCGGAAAAATTCGGATTCACGAAGCGACCCCAGCCGATGTCGCCACTGGAACCGACATCCTCGAGCGTTCCCGCGGTGGTATAGCCATCGAACGACGCCAACCGACTCGATCCGCTGGTCGTCAGATCGACGGAAAACAACGTCCCTTGATCGGTACCGGCGGAACCCACGGCGTTGTGGGCCATGGCCAGATGACCGGTGAACGACTCCGACGACGGAGATGTCAGCGGATCGTCCGGCTGCAGGAACGCCGGATCGCCGTCGGGCAGCCGGTCGTCCGCTTTGACGAACAGCAGCGGCGCCGGCGGCGTCGGCTGCTGCGGCGGCAGATCCACCATCTTGTCGGTCAGGACCGGACGGATGTCCGATGCCGATACGTAGTACGTCTCGCCGCTGCCGACGCCCAGACAACCACCACCGTTGCAGACGTTGATCTCGCCTTCACCGACCGACCCGGTGATGCTCTTGCCGTACTGGATCGTGTATTCGGTGCCGCGGATGCCGATCGTCGCGACCTGCGTCGTCACCTGATAGTTCTTCTTGTTGCTGCGGCCGACCAGCCCGGTGATGGTCCGCAGCCCGCCCTTCAGCAAGCTGAAGAAGCCGCGCTCGCTGCCATCCTGCTGGCCGTTGAAACGGTATTGATCGACGCGAAACTGCGTATCGGGCTGCAGCGACACGAACGCGCCATCGGTGAAGCGCAGCTGGACGCGGCCACCGGATCCGGTGTTCACCAGATCGCCGGCCTCGATGACGGCCCCCTTGGTCAGCGTCCGCGTGCTGCCATCGGCGGCCGCAGCGGACACCGGACCGATGGCGAACTCGACCCTGGCAGCTTCGGCGCGGACCAGCGCCGGAAACGCCGCCACGACCGATGCGACGAGAAGTGCACCGCGATTGCGCGCGAACGGAACGGCACCCATGTCGACGCTGCCTCCCTTTCTCAGAAATCGCGGCGGACGCGGACTTCCGCGACCGTCCGGTCGAACTTGCTGACGACGATGTTCGAATCGTTCTGGAAGCCGAGGAGCTGGGGCGTGATGCGCCAATCCTTGGCCGGAACGTAGTGCACACCGACGGCGCCGATGGTCTGATTGTCACGCCGCCCGATCTGGAAGAACGGATCTTCGCCACCGTAGCGGCGCCGCTCGTGAAACGCGTTGGCGAACACCGTCCAGTGATCGGACAACGAATAGTCCCCACCCACCCGCAGTCCGACGAACTCGTGGCCGAGGTACGGACGATTGTCGGTCCGCTCGCGTTCTTCGCCGGCGTAGAGACCGGCGTAGACGACCGGTCCGCGCCGGAACGCATGGGCAAACGCACCACCCACCACGTAGCGGTCGGCATTGCGGACCGGCTGATCCGGGTAGGCGAGCCCCGCGTACTGCACGTAGAAACTGATCTGGTTGGTCGCGTTCAAGTCGCGCTGCCACTGCGCGGTGAAACCCCGCGCTTCGCGATAGGTGTCCGAGTAGATCGGATCGTTGACGGTGAAATCGTTGAACTGCGCCAGCAGCGTGAACAGATCACGGTTGCGCTTGTAGGTCGTGCCGAAGCTGAAATCGAGGAAGCCCGTGTCGAACCGGCGGTAGTCCTGATTGAACCGGCGGTTCGCGGTGAATCCGGCGATCAGGGCCCAGCGCCCGTTGATCGGCATGCGCGCCGATGCACCGGCCTGCACACCGGCGTAGAGGTCCGACTGCTGTGTCGCGCTCGGGGCCAGCGAGAAGACCGCCCCACCGAACACTGGAATCGCGACGTTGCGATCGCCGGTCGCGCTGTTCACATTGCTGTCATGGCCACCGAAGCCTTCCACGTAGAACCGCGCCGTGGGCTTGTCCGCCGTGGGGGCCAGCGCGATCGCGCTCAGATAGCGGTCGATCGTCTCGATGACTTCGGCCGGTGGATTCTGCGCCTTGACGTTCTCGAACTCGCGGCGCGCCGCGTCGGTCTCGCGCAGCTGCAGGTAGGCGCGCGCGATCTCGGCCCGGGCCTGGGCGTTGTTCGGTTGAACCGCAAGCACGCGTTCCAGCGCGAACACGGCTTCGGTGTTGCGCCCCACATCGAGCGACGCGATTCCGAGCAGATAGTCGAACTCCGGATCACCGGCCCGTTCGGACTGCAGCGGCGCGAGCAGTTGATACGCCGCCTTCGGATTGCGCTCCGCCATCAGTTGTCTGGCGCGATCGACCACCTCGTCGGCCCGCACCTGCAGCGGCGTCAGGACGGCCAGCAGCAATACAACCGTGCACCGGAACATCCGGTTTGCCATGATTTCTATCCCCTTTCCCGGCACAGCGACTGCCGTAATACGTCAGTCCGGGCGCGAAGAACCCGCTGCAACCCATTGTTAGAGCGAGGGACGCTAGCAGAGAAGCCCGAGTGAATCAAACGTGATCCCCGAGCCGGCGGTGCCGGCCGTCGTCACGCGGTCGCATCGATCGTGCCAGATGCATCCGACATTTCCGGCGGGCGACGTCCTTCACGTCGCCCGGATCCGGACCGGCAGCGCGCGCTCAGCGCACGCAATCCACATAGAAGTTCAGCTGGCCGTCCACCACTTCGTCCACCAGACCGTGGATCTCGGTCTCGAAGCCGGGGAAATGCGTGTTGAATTCCCGCGCGAACTTCAGATAGCGAACGATGGTGGCATTGAACCGCTCGCCGGGAATCAGCAGCGGAATGCCAGGTGGGTACGGCGTCAGCAGCACCGCCGTGACCCGGCCTTCGAGCTGATCGATCGGCACACGGTCGATGTCCCGATGGGCCATGCTGGCGAACGCATCGGCCGGCCGCATCGCCGGC
>JAHCKV010000023.1 GCA_026125595.1 Burkholderiales bacterium
GGTGCCCGACGAGGCAGACGGGTGGGTAGAGCTGTACGGCGGCGTATTGCGAACCGGCGAGCCGATCCGCTTCGAACGCGAGCTGGAAATCACCGGCCGCCATCTTGAGCTCGCGGCCTTTCGCATCGACCCTCCCGAGCGCCGTCAGGTCGCGGTGCTGTTTCAGGACGTCACGAAACGCCACCGTGCGGAACTCGCGTTGCGCGACCTGAACGACTCGCTGGAGCAGCGGGTCGCCGAAGAAGTCGCAGAGCGGCTCAAGACCGAAGAAGCGCTGCGGCAGGCGCAGAAGATGGAAGCCGTGGGGCAGCTCACGGGCGGCATCGCGCACGACTTCAACAACATGCTGGCCGTCGTCATCGGGTCGCTCGATCTGCTGAGCCGACGATTCGTCGCCGACGACGCGCGGGCGAAACGCTACGTCGATGCCGCGAAGGACGGCGCCAAACGCGCGGCCCAGCTCACGCAACGGCTGCTCGCTTTCTCGCGTCAACAACCGCTGCGGCCGGAGCCGGTGGACGCCAACAAGCTCGTCGCCGGGATGTCCGATCTGTTGCACCATTCGCTCGGGGGCGCCATCCGGCTCGAGACCGTGTTGGCCGGCGGCCTGTGGCGCGTGCATGCCGATCCGAACCAGCTCGAAAGCGTGATTTTGAATCTCGCAGTCAACGGGCGCGACGCCATGGCGGAGGGTGGACGCCTCACCATCGAGACGGCGAACAGTCATCTGGACCAACGTTACGCCGCCGAGCACATCGGCCTGCCGGCAGGCCAGTACGTGCTGATCGCCGTGAGCGATACCGGATCGGGCATGTCACCGGAAATCGTCGCCAAGGCGTTCGATCCTTTCTTCACGACCAAGGAGGTGGGGCGTGGCACGGGGCTCGGCCTGAGCCAGGTGTATGGTTTCGTCAAGCAGTCCGGCGGGCACGTGAAGATCTACTCCGAGGTCGGTGAAGGTACCGTGGTGAAGGTCTACCTCCCCCGTCTGATCGGAGCGCCGAGCGAAGATGCCGAACCCGAAGCCGAATCGGAAGTTCCACTCGGCGATCAGCGGGAGGTCGTGCTGGTCGTCGAGGACGAACCGGCCGTGCGCCAGTTGTCGGTCGACGCACTGGTCGAGCTTGGCTACCGGGTGCTCGAAGCGGACGGCGCAGCGGCGGCGCTGAAGCTGATCGACGCTCACCCGGAAATTGCTCTGCTGTTCACGGATGTCGTGATGCCGGAAGTCAACGGCCGCAAACTCGCCGACGAGGCGCTCAAGCGCCGCCCGGATCTCAAAGTGCTGTTCACGACCGGCTACACGCAGAACGCGGTGGTGCACAACGGGGTGCTCGATCCCGGCGTCGAGTTGATCGGCAAACCCTTCACGATCGAAGAGCTGGCCGCGCGCGTGCGCGAAGTGCTCGATTCGCCCGACTAGGAAGATCCGCGACAGCGTGAATTCGTCGAAGCGCGGCTGAGCCACCGGGCTGCGTTTCGTCGACGAGCCGGACCGGTCGCTCAGGTCTCGAAGCGTTGCCCAAGTGCCGATGGGAAAGCCCTAAGATTGGGGCGGAAGCCCACACCGGAGTGCCGATGGATACGCCCCACGAGTACAGCAGCGACGTCGCCTTCACCGAAACGGTCAAGGCGATCCAGGCGCGCAAGGGTTCGCGGCGCGCGTACGCTCGCATGGAGGAAGGCGGCGGCTGGGACACGGCGATCAACCCGGGGCTGCGCGGTTTCATCGAGCGGCAGACGAGCGTGTTTCTCGGCACGGCCAACGCCGCGGGGCAGCCGTACATCCAGCACCGGGGCGGCCCACCCGGGTTCCTCCAGGTGCTGGACTCGCAGACCATCGGCTTCGCCGATTTCTCGGGCAACCGGCAATACATCACGCAGGGCAACCTGATCGAGAACCCGAAGGCGCATCTGTTCCTGATCGACTACGCGAACCAGCAGCGCTTCAAGATCTGGGGCACCGCGCGCGTGGTGGAGGATGACGCGGAACTCGTTGCCCGGCTGATGCCGGCGGACTACCGCGCGAAAGCCGAGCAGGCGATCCTGTTCACGGTCACGGCGTGGGACGCGAACTGTCCGCAGCACATTCCAGCGCGGGTCGATATGACGGATGCGCGGGCGCTGCTCGCCGCGCGCGATCGGCGCATTCGCGAGCTGGAGGCGGAAGTGGCGAAACTCAGAGGCGTGACACCGGAGCGATGAACCGGGCGCCCGAGTCCGCACGGGTTCGACCCCGCCCCCGACGGCCGGCCGAGATCGCGGCCGCCGGCAAGAAAAGCGCGCCACCGGCAGCGCGCTCGAAGCGACTACCCGACGTTGGCTCTCACTTCGGTCGGCGCACGGCGCGAACCTTGCCGCTGCCGCCACCGCCGCAGAAGAACTGATCCTTTCCGTCGAACTCGAGTCCCGACACGCCCACGCCCGGCGGCATGTCGAGCTGCTCCAGAACTTCGCCCGATTCCGGATTGATCCGTCGCAACGCGCTCTCGTCGCCTTCCCAGGTGGCATGCCACAGATCGCCGTCGACCCACGTGACGCCGGTGACGAAACGATCGGATTCGATGGTGCGGAGAATCGCACCGGTTTCCGGATCGATCTGGTGGATCTTCCGATCGCGATACTGGCCCACCCAGAGCGCGCCTTCGGCCCATGTGAGACCGGAGTCGCCACCGCCGCCGGGCGCCGGAATGGTCGCAAGCACGGTGCCGGTCGTCGGGTCGATCTTCTGGATGCGGCTCTCGGCGATCTGATACAGGTGCCGTCCGTCGAAGGCCGTTCCCGCGTGGGCGGCCACATCGATCGAGCGCACCACTTCGCCGCTGGCCGGATCCAGCGCGCTGAGCTTGCCGCCGCACGCGAACCAGACCTGCTTGCCGTCATGGGTGACACCGCCGATGTTCTGCACGTCGGGGAAAGGGCCGTACTCGCGGACGACCTGGGCTTTTGTTCGGTTCATGGCGTCATTGTTGTTCGATTCATGGTGTCATCCTAGTCGCCGGGCAGCGGTGCGGGGAGTAACAACGTTGTCGTGAATCCGGGCACCGGCGGCGTGATCCAGCGACGCGCCCGCCCGCGGCCGAACGACTGCACCTTGCCCGCGGCCGCGAGGGCGTCGAGCGCGCGTTGCACGGTCCGTTGGCTGGCGCCGAGCGCCAATGCCAGCGCGGAGCTCGACCACGATTCGCCATCGGCCAGGAACGCGAGCACCGCGGCATGGGCTTCTTCCACGGGCCGCGCCAGCACGACGATCTCAGATGCCGCACGGGGCGCCAGCGCGAATCCGCGCACGGTCGCGCCCACGCCGGCCAACGGGCGCAGCATCGCCCGCAACCGGCCGATCTCGACCCGCAGCCGGGCGCGATGGGATTCGTCGGCGAACTTCGTCCGGAAAGCCCGGGCAATGAGCGCATCGCGGGCTACATCACCGGGCCACGCTTCGGCCAGTGCGCGCGCCAGCGTGAACAGCACCGGCCGCGTTGCGAGCGACACCACCTTGTCCACGTGGCGCACGACATGGCGGCAGGCATCCACGATCAGCGCTGGCGACGCCAGCAACGCCTCGACCTCTTCCAGCACGAGGGGTCGTTCGTCGCCCTGTGCAATCAGACGTGCCGCCGGTTCGTTCAACAGCAGCGATGCACGCGCCACTTCCGCCTGTAGTGCCGGAATGCCGGCTCGATGGGCCGCCTGCCCGGCCCGCATCAGCGCAGCGCGCGCGGGCCGCGTTTGCAAGCGCCGCATCGCGATGCCGGCGACGATCAACTCATGGGCTGTCCGCAACGCCGGGGAAAGTGCCGCGGGCTCGAGATCGGCGAGCGCACGCTCGGCGGCATCGAGATGCCCGATCAGCAGCAACCGCCGGACTTCGAGATACCGCGCATGGGCCGCATTCGCGTGGTCGCCGTGCGCTTCGAGCGTCGCCCGTGCAGCGTCGAGCGTCTTCACCGGCCAGCCGAGATCGCGTGACACGAACGCAATCTCGGCTTCGGCGACGATACAGCGCGCCCGTGCGACGATCTCTCTGGAACCGAACGCGCGCGCCGCGCTGCGCACGAGCGTCCTGGCCCGGACGAGATCGCCGAGCTGCGCCATGGCGATGCCGCGCAGTGCGAGCGCCGGCGCGTCGTCGCGCAACGCGACCCGGTTCAACGCGCCGAGCGGGTCACCGGCCGCGAGCGCCCGCGCCGCAGCGGTGATCAGCGAATCCATCGGAACCGGTTCCTCCCGCTGGTCGATGCTGCGACGAATCCCGCCACACTTGTCACTCCCTCGGCTCGACGCCCGATCCTAATCTATCTCCCGACCCGCAACCGACACGCCGTGTCGGTGACGGACCGAACGACGACATTCGACGGAGATAACCACGATGACGACACACAGGATCGGAACACGCGAAGAATGGAAGGCCGCGCGGCTCGCGCTGTTCGAAGCGGAAAAGGCGCACACGCGGCAGGGCGACGCACTGGCGCAGCAGCGTCAGGCGCTGCCGTGGGTCCGGGTCGACCAATCGTATCGATTCGAGACCGAAACCGGCAACGCATCGCTGGCGGATCTGTTCCAGGGACGCTCGCAACTGCTGGTGTATCACTTCATGTTCGGGCCCGACTACACGGCCGGTTGCCCGTCGTGCTCGGCCATCGCGGATGGCTTCGATGGCTTCGCCGTGCACCTGGAAAACCACGACGTACTGCTCACCGCCGTGTCGCGGGCGCCGCTCGCCAAGCTGCAGGCCTACAAGCGACGCATGGGCTGGACGTTTCCGTGGGCCTCTTCGCTCGACAGCGACTTCAATTTCGACTTCAACGTCTCGTTCACCGAGGAGCAGCAGCGCACGGGCGGCATCGAGTACAACTACCGGCGCGACAGTCATGCGATGGACATGCAGCCGGCCCCGGAACCGGTCGTCGTGACCGCGGCGTCCTGCGGGACCGACGTGGCCACGTTCTCGCGCGACCGGCCGGGGTTGAGCGCGTTCGTGCTCGAAGACGGCGTCGTCTACCACACCTACTCCACCTATTCGCGCGGCGTGGACGGCCTGTGGGGCATGTACCAGTGGCTCGACCGTGCGCCCAAGGGACGCAACGAGACGGGTATCTGGTGGCGCCGGCACGACGAGTACGACCAGCGCCGGGCCGTGGCGTGAACGCTGTCGCCGCGAGCGCGGGATCGAAGATCGCGCGAGTCGGTGCCGCCGAGCGCGCTTTCTTCGGCGTCGCGGCGCTGCTCTTCGCGGGCAGCGCCGCGATGACGATCGCGTGGTGCGCATCGATGGCGACGATGGGCGGGACGCCGATGCCCGGCGGTTGGATGCTGTCGATGGCGTGGACGCGGATGTGCGGGCAGACGTGGCTCGATGCCGGCGCATCGTTCGTCGTCATGTGGCTCGTGATGATGGTGGCGATGATGCTGCCGTCGCTGGTGCCGACGCTGTGGCGGCATCAGCACGCCACCGACCCGGCGGGCGCCGCGCCGGTCGGCTGGCTGACCCTTCCGGTGGCGGCCGGCTACTTCGCGGTATGGACCGTGATCGGAGCGGCCGTCTTCGTGGTGGGCATCACGACGGCATCGGCCGCGCTGCGACTGCCGGTGGTCGCGCGCACCGTGCCGATGGCGACGGGCGGCGTCGTGCTGCTGGCCGGCCTGCTGCAGTTCACGCGCTGGAAGGCGCGTCACCTTGCCTGTTTCATGGCACCACCCGGCCACCAGTGCAGCATGCCGACGGACCTCCGCAACGCCTGGCGACAGGGCCTGCGCCTCGGCCTGCACTGCAGCCGCTGCAGCGCCGGCCCTACCGCAGTCCTGCTCGTCATCGGCGTGATGGATGTGTACGCGATGGCCGGCGTGACGGCTGTCATCACTGCCGAACGGTTGGCGCCGGCCGGCGTGCCCGTGGCCCGCGTGACCGGCGGAGTCGCCGTCGCCGGCGGATTGCTGCTGGTCGCGCAAGCCGCCGGTCTCGGATGACGCGCCGGCGGACGACGCTCGGACCCCGGCTTTGCCATCGAGACACCGATGCCGCAGCGACGGAAAGCCGATGGCGAGACCGTGGAGGATCCACAACGCGTTGCACGGAACGGCGGAAACGGACGACGCTCGACTATCCTTTCCGCCATGTACACCCTTCACTGCACCAGGAAGCTGCTCGATCGCGTCAAGCCGGTGATGTCGGCCACGGCGCCTCCCCCCACCACGGCGCTGGGCAACTGGTACGCCACGGCGATCTTCTGGAAGCCGCAGGTGGCGTTGTTCGTGAACGAGCGGACGCTGTTGCCCGTCGTGATGCCGTTGGCACCGGCGGCAACGCTGGCGGCGCGGTTTCCCGCGGCACTCGTCGCCGTGTTGCAGGCCCACGGCATCGATGTGCCCATCATCGAGGCCGAGATCGCAGCCATGGCGGACGTATCGCTGGCCAAGACCGCGAATCGCAGCGTCCTCGGCACGATGAACGAGTTCTCGTTCATGGCCGACCATTTCCGCGATCCATCGGAACCGCACCCGCTGCTGGCGCTGTCGATGCGACTGGCCGACGTTCCCTGCGGCTCGATCAAGTACGACTCCCCATCCCGGCTGCTGCGGCAAGTCCTGCGCAACGCGTCGCACTGAACGCCGAGGGGCGCTCGGGAACGGCACCTTTCCGGCGTCCTGCCGCCCGAATCCGTGGACGGGATGGGCGCGACAACCGGGTGACGGCGGAGTCAGCGCCGGGGCGTGACCCGCGCCGTTTCGGTCACTTCTTCTTGTTCTTGGCCGCGGACGGCAGCGCCGCGAGAATGCCGCCGGCCACCGGTGGCTTCACCGGTGACGGGGTGGCCTTCGGTTTCTTCGCTTCCTTGTTGCTCTTCTGAAATTTGCCCACGGCGGTCTCCACGATTCGAGAAATGGGTCGCGGCGCACCCGTTGGTGGCACGTCGCGGCGGAAGGGCTCCATTGTGCGCCCGCGAAGCATCCGCGGTCTGCGTGACAGCGCCCGCCTGCGGCGAATGTGGTCCACCGCACCGACGACGGCGCTGCGACGGCGCAGCCTCCGGCTGAACCGGCGGCAGTTTCCAGCCGATCGCCCTTCCGTTCAGAGGAAACACCATGATTCGTTTCGAGTTCGCGGCGCTGGCAGCCGCCTTCTGTATCGCGCTCATCCCGGACACCGCCCATGCCGGAATGTCACAGTCGGCGTACAAGGCGGCGCTGGATGAGATCGCCGCCCAGCATGCGTCCGATCAGGCGGGGTGCCGGGCCGACGTCGATCAGGCCTACGCCGATTGCATGGCCGAGGCGAAAGCCCGGGCGGCGCTGTCGAAGGCCGAGGTCACGGCCGTCTACAACCCGTCTGCGCGGAACCAGTACGACCTCGCGCTCGCCAAGGCGGAATCGGTCTATGCCACCGCGCTGACGGCATGCAGCAGTCGGGCCGGCAACGCCAAGAGCAAGTGTCGGCAGGACGCGAGCGATCTGCGGACGCGCGCACGGACCGAGGCCCAGTCGCCGTCACGATCGATCGACGCGAAAGCGCCGGCTGCCGCCGCACGGTAGAACCGAAAGAGAACGCCATCGCCGCGCCGCGGCGGATCAACCGGTCCGACATCGAGCCGGCAATGGCGATCAGCCGATCGCGTCCAGCAGCGTCCGCGCTTCGACCAGATCGCGGGTGCCGAAACCTTCGGTGAAGCCGGCGTAGACCGCCGACAACAGGTCGCGCGCGGCCGCCGTCCGACCCTGTCGGTGCCACAGTCGCGCGAGACTCGTCGCACAGCGCAGTTGCCACGCCAGAGACTCCTGGGCCCGCGCGGCCTCCCACGCTTCGACCAGTTGGGCTTCGGCATCCGCCGACCGCACCGGATCGCACAACAGCAGCTCGCCGCGCACCCGCAACAGTTCGGCGATGGAGCAGCGATCCTTCACGCGTCGCGCGCGCTCGATGGCCCGTTCGATCAGCTCGAGTCCGTCGGCGACGTGCCCCTGACGACCGAGCTCATCGCACGTCGCCGAAACGAACCCGGTGTAACTCATCACGAATGCGGCTTCGCCGATCTCGCGCAGCGCCGGCCGCAGCCGGTGCGCATAACTGTTGGCTTCTCCCTGCGCGAGCAGCAACAGCCCTTTCCATACCCGGCCCCGCGCTTTCCACGTGGAGACGCCGTGACGACGCGTGGCTTCGATCACCAGTTCAGCGGCACTCTCCAATGCGGCGGGGCCCTGCGTGGCCAGCGTGACGGGGCAGATGGCCTCGGTCAGCGCGTAGCAGACCGACGGCGGATGATCGGCGGCCTGTGCGTCGCGCAGCGACGCCTGCGACATCTGCGCGGCCTGATCCGCGAAACCCTGGAGCCACAGCGTCTGTGCCAGCGCCGCCTGCGCCACCACCTTCTGTTCGTAGATGAAGCGGCTCACGTGGCGCGATGGGTCGGCGCCTGATGAGATCGACCACGCGTTGCAGGCCGGCACGCGGGGCCAGATGGCCGAGATACAGCGACGACATGCCCACCATCCGGTCGCCGATCAGCCGGTCGACCTGCTGCGCAGACATCGCGGCGAGTTCGACGAAACGCCGTGCCAGCACGAGGGACTTCGCGGAAGCTCATTCAGATACGACAAAGCCCCAGGAGATGCCCCACGTGGCCGCATCCGGTATTCGGCGTTGCCGAGCCGGTCGGCGAGTTCAGTGCGCGCTTGAACGCTTCACCGGTCTCCAGATGGGTACCCTGGAACAACAGCGATGCCCCACGGGCCGCGTACAACTTCATGCGCCGCATCGTATCGGGGATGGATTCACGATCGGAGATGCGCGAGCGCGAAATCGACGCGCTCCAGGCACTCCTCCAGCAGACAACTCCCGCCACAGCGGAATCGCTGTAAGTCGTCAGCGCGACGCGCCGATCGACTGTCGCCGTCGGCCGGAAGCTCCATGCCAGTGCCGCGCGCAGGTCTTCCAGATAGGGCACGTAGTCGGCAGTCAATCGATGGTGGAGCGCGTCTCCCATTCGATCTCGGCGCGCTCGAGCAAGTCCCGGTGGTGTTCCGCATGTCGCCGCAGGAATGTCGGCAACCGCTTCCCGCCGTCAGTTTCTCGCGCGCATACAGGCGCATCGTCTCCAGCAACCGATGGCGCATCAGGGCCGATGCATCGGTCACGACCAGTGACTTGTCGACGAGGTTCGACAGGCAGTCGACCACGGTGTCGGGCGAGAACGCACTATCGCCGGCGACGGCCACGGCCGATTCCAGCGTGAACGCACCGGCGAACACGCTGAGCCGGGCCCAGATTTCGCGTTCGTCGGCCGCGAGCAGTTCGTGGCTCCAGTCGAGCGTCGCGCGCAACGTCTTCTGCCGCGGCAGCGCAGTCCGGCTGCCACCGGCCAACAACTGGAACCGATCGTCGAGCCGTTCGGCGACGCCCTGAATGCCGAACACCGGCACGCGCGCCGCCGCCAGTTCGATCGCCAGCGGAATGCCGTCGAGACGACGGCAGATCCACGCCTTCTGTGCCATCGATCGGGCGATCCATTGCGGATCGTTGTCGGCTGCGCCGGGCACGCCGCCGGGTATGCGTGCGTCGAACAACTGCATCGCGCCGTACTGCCGCATGTCGTCGATGTCGAGGTCCTCTTCGGCAGGCACGTCGAGGGAGGAAACGCGATACACGTATTCGCCCTCGGCCCTGAGCGGCTCGCGGCTGGTCGCGATGACGCGTGTGAACGCGCCGGCGCGCAGCAACGCTTCGACGACCCGCGCGGCCGCGTCGATCAGGTGCTCGCAGTTGTCGAGGATCAGCAGGATGTGCCTGGAGCGGATCGTCGATGCGATCCGGTCCAGCGATGCGGTGCCGGCACCGTGCGGAAACCCGAGCGCATCGGCCACGGCGGCCGGGACGAACTCGGCGGCGGCGATCGGCCCGAGCTCGGCCAGCGACACGCCATCGGGAAAGTCGCGTTGCAGACGGCGTGCGAGTTCGAGCGCTAGCCGTGTCTTGCCGATGCCGCCGGTGCCCACCAGGGTGATCAATCGACTGGCGCTGGTGAGTTCCATCAACTCGTCCAGCGCTCGGTCGCGGCCGATCAACGGTGACAGGCTGGCCGGCAACACCGGAATGCGCGCCGGACTCTCCGCCGGGACTTCCGGCGTCGCGACCTCCATCGAATCGGCGATCGTGCCGACGAACTGATAGCCACGGCCCGCCACCGTGCGGATCAGTTCGCGCTCGGCACCGAGCGCGCGACGCAGCGCCGAAATCTGCGCCTCGAGCGAGTTGTCTTCGATGATGCGACCCGGCCACACGCGCGCCATCAACGTGTCCTTGGCGACGAGGCTGCCGCGCGCTTCGACCAGCACGAGCAGCACGTCGAAGGCCCTGCCCCCGAGCTTGACGACGCGGCCGTCCAGCAGCAGTTCGCGCCGGGCCACGTCGACGCGGCAACGCCCGAACACGAAGCTCACGGGCAGCGGGGCAGCACCCGCTGCCATGGACGATCGATCCATGGACCCTTCGCGCACGTTCATCGCGTTCCTTCACTTGCTTCGGTTGCCGCGGACGGGGGGCGCCGCTCGACCGACGCGATTCTGACCGATGACCCGGTGCCGCAGACGACTTTTCAGAAGAATTCAGCGTTTGCCCGGGACTGAAACCGGGTCGCTCGATATCGTGAAGCCATCACCGATTCGTCATACGCGGCGCTTGCCCGCACTTCCTTCGGAGGCTACACCATGAGTTTCATTTCGACGCAGGACGGCACGCAGATCTTCTACAAGGACTGGGGCTCCGGCCGCCCGGTCGTGTTCTCCCACGGCTGGCCGCTCGACGCCGATGCCTGGGATCCGCAGATGCTGTTCCTGTTGCAGCATGGATATCGCGTGATCGCGCACGACCGTCGCGGCCACGGCCGATCCAGCCAGCCGGCGGAAGGCCACGAGATGAATACGTTCGCGGACGATCTCGCCGCGCTGCTCGACAAGCTCGACCTGAAGGACGCCACGCTCGTCGGCCACTCGACCGGCGGCGGCGAAGTCACGCGCTATGTGGGCCGCCACGGCACGCGGCGTGTCGCGAAGGTCGTGCTGATCGGCGCCGTGCCCCCGCTGATGCTGAAGACCGCGGCGAATCCGGGCGGCCTGCCGATGGAAGTGTTCGACGGCATCCGCGCCGGCGTCACGAACAACCGGTCGCAGTTCTTCAAGGATCTGGCTATTCCGTTCTACGGCTTCAACCGGCCCGGCGCCCAGGTGTCGCAGGGCACCATCGATGCGTTCTGGCAGCTCGGCATGCTCGGCGGGATCAAGCCGGAGTACGACTGCATCAAGGCGTTTTCAGAGACCGATTTCACCGAAGACCTGAAGAAGTTCAACGTGCCGACGCTGTTCATCCACGGCGACGACGACCAGATCGTGCCGTTCGCCGACTCCGCAGCCCTCGCGTCGAAGCTGGTCAGGAACGCGACGCTGAAGGTGTACGCGGGCGAATCCCACGGCATCTGCACGACACAGGCGGACCGCGTGAACGCGGACCTGCTCGCGTTCCTCGAAGACTGAGATCGGACCGGGAACGCCATGAACTCGTCGATCACCATCACGACACCGGACGGCAGTTTCTCCGCATACCTCGCGCAACCCGCCGCGACGACGGCACCTGCCGTCGTGGTGTGCCAGGAGATCTTCGGCATCAACGCCGACATGCGCACGACCTGCGACGAGCTGGCGGCGGCGGGCTTTCTCGCGGTGTGTCCCGACCTGTTCTGGCGCCTCGAGCCCGGCGTCGAACTCTCGCACACCGACGACTGGCCGAAGGCATTGGCGTTGTATCAGGCCTACGACCTGAACGCTGGCGTACCGGATATCGCCGCGACGATGGAAGCGGCCCGCGGGTTGCCCGGCGCATCGGGCAAGGTGGGCGTCATGGGCTACTGCCTCGGCGGACTGATGACCTTTCTCACGGCGGCGCGCATCGGCGCCGATGCCGCGGTCACGTACTACGGCGGCCGGACCGACGAGTTCATCGGCGAGGCAGCGACGCTGTCCGGTCCGTGCCTGATGCATCTCGGCGAAGAGGACGAGTTCATCTCGAAGGACGCGCAACGGAAGATCGCGGTCGGGGTGGCCGGGAAACCCAATATCGAACTGCACCGCTATCCGGGGTGCCGGCATGCGTTCGCACGTCACGGCGGCACGCACTACGACGCGGCGGCGGCGGCGAAAGCCAATGGCCGGACGATGGAGTTCCTGCGCGCGCATCTCGCGGCGTGAGGGTGGCTCCAGGCGCGCCGTCGGAGCCCCGTCGGTGAACATGGGGCATCCGGCAGGGATCGCGATACGGTCGGACCCGGATTCGGTTTGACGGGAATTAGGGAATTTACGGTATCAACGTAATTTCTCTAATTTCTCTATAATCCGTCGATGGATCCCATCGCCAACCCGTTCGCCCCCGGCGCCGGAACGCCACCGCCCGAGCTGGCCGGCCGTGACGTGCTGCGCGAAACCGTGCGCATCGCGGCCGAGCGTGTCCGCCGCGGATTGCCCACCAAGAGCCTGTTGATGGTCGGCCTGCGCGGCGTCGGCAAGACCGTGCTGCTCGACCGCATGCGCGACGACGCGGAAGCGGCCGGCATCCACACGCTTCGCATCGAAGCGCCGGACGAGCGTTCGCTGCCGGCATTGCTGGCCCCCCAGCTGCGGCAAGCGCTGCTGCGGCTGTCGCGCAACGAGCAGGCGCGCGAACTGGGTCACCGCGCATTGCGTGCACTCGCCGGTTTCGCGCAGGGCCTGAAACTGAAGTTCGGTGACATCGAGGTCGGGCTCGACTTCGAACCGGAACCGGGCCTCGCCGACAACGGCGATCTCGAACACGATCTGCAGGCCTTGCTCGAGGCGGCCGGCACGACCGCCCAGAAAGCCGGCACTGCGCTGGTGCTGTTCATCGACGAGCTGCAGTACGTCGAAGAACCGCAACTCGCGGCCCTCATCACGGCGCTGCACCGCGCGGCGCAACGTCGCCTGCCGGTGATGCTGGTGGGTGCCGGATTGCCGCAACTGCGCGGCCGCATGGGCCGTGCGAAATCCTATGCCGAGCGGCTGTTCGATTTTCCGGAAGTGGGTGCGCTCGAACCCGAGGCCGCGATGGTCGCGATCGCGAAGCCCGCCGCCGATCTCGGCGTCGTCGTCGAAGAAGCGGCGCTGGAGCGCATGGTGTGGGAAACGCGCGGCTATCCGTACTTTCTGCAGGAATGGGGCAAGCACGTCTGGGACGTGGCCGATGCATCGCCGGTCACGGTCGAGGACGTCGAGAACGCATCGCGCGAGGCGATCGCCGCGCTGGACGAGAGTTTCTTCCGCGTGCGGTTCGACCGCCTGACGCCCGGCGAGAAGAAGTATCTGCGCGCGATGGCCGAACTCGGACCGGGTCCGCATCGCTCCGGCGACGTCGCCGACATGCTCGATCGCAAGGTCACGTCGCTGGGCCCGACGCGCAATCAGTTGATCGCGAAGGGCATGATCTGGAGTCCGAATCACGGCGACACCGCCTTCACGGTGCCGCTGTTCGACGAGTTCATGCAGCGGATCATGCCGGGCGACGACTGGCGGACCGCGTGATGCCCGACGGCGATCACGGATTCAACGTGCGATAACGTACCGACGGTCGCGTCGGTGCGGCGCAGCCTCGCGATGGAATGCTTTCGCCTTCCACCCCGCGAGGACACCATGAGCCAGTTCATCGAACGACCGGTACCGATCCGCCTGTTCCAGTCCGCGATCGGACTCGTCGCCGCCAACGGCCTGTTTCCAGCAGACGCCGTCGCAACAGCGACGTCATCGAACTGCACACCGTTGCGGAATCCGGCCCGATCCGCGGTATCGATCGACCCCGCGGGACCGGCCGACACACCGGTCCGATAGTCGCCCGGCGGCCCGGACGACCCATCGGCCGATTCGGCGCTGCGGCCGGACGGGGATCGAGTGTGCTCCAGCGCACCGACACGCCGCATCGGGACGCGCATGCTGCGAAGTCGTCGACGAGGCACCCCTCGCCGCACGGCCAACCCGACGCGCACGGCACCCAATCCGGAAGTCGCGATCGTCGCGGGATTCGAAGGAGCAGTCCATGAACACGAACAGACAGTCACCGGCCGTCGCCATCGACAACCTGCGCCAACGCGTCCGGCAGCATGTGGAAGATGGCGCCATCACCGCGCGCTACACCGCCGATCGCGATGCCGTGCTGCGCCGGTTGAACGCCGCGCTCGCCACCGAACCGGTGTGGGCGCCGGACATGGTCCGTGAAAATCCGGTCGCCGAGCGGGCGATGCGGCGAATGCTCGAATCGGTTCTCGCCGTGGAGCGGAAGCACGCAGACGAACCGTCCGATCTGCTGCAGACCGTTCCACCCCGCGCGCCGTCGACGCTACAGACCTTGGCGTTGCGATCGGCGTGAACCGGGAGCCCATCGAATGACGTCATCCTGTTCGTCGTATCCGCGCCCGAAATCCCCGCATATCCGGACGATCCCGCCCGATCCCCAACGCCGTGGGTGGCCCGGACCCTGGCGGGGCAATCTCGTCCCGCCGCGTCCGCACCCCGGGAACGTCATGACCGGATTCGGCTTCGTCGTGATCGCCGCAGCGTGCTGGTTCGCGCTGACCGGTATCGCGAACGCCGCGCCGCTGTCACAGGCGGAATATCACGCTGCCCGGGACGAGATCACGAACCGCTACGTCGCCGACAAGTCGGCGTGCGCTGCGGCCGGGCACCGCACGGACTCGGTGTGCATCGCCGAAGCCAAGGCGCGGGAGATGGTGGCCAAGGCCGAGCTCACCGTGACCTACAGCCCGTCGACGCAGAATCGGTACTACGCCCGGATGTCCCGGGCCGACGCGGCCTACGCGATCGACGATGCGAAGTGCGGCAGCGGACCGGAAGGCGCCCGCGCCGCGTGCCGCCAGGCAGCGAGCGACGCCCTCGCTGTCGCGAAAGCGGAAGCCCGTGCACCGCAGAATCTGCCTGCCACCCCGATCTCGCGGCGCGAGCCCCCGCTTCAGCCGGGCAAGGAAGTCATGACGGCGAAGCGCAACGCCGCGTTCGCGTCGGCGCTGGAGAAATGCAACACCTACGCCGACGCGACGAAGGACACCTGCATCAAGGAAGCGAAAGCCCGCTTCGGTCAGTCCTGAGCCGGCGTCAACCGGACGCCGTGACCCGTGGCACGGTGTCCGTGGACAACGCTTGCACGCAATGATGGGGCAGCACGATGCCGAGCGCGGCATCCTCCACGGCCCACGCACGGATCATCGGTGCCATCGATTTGACGCCACCGAAGATCGTCGCGAACGCCACGTCGGCGGCGGCGCGTCCGGTGCCGAACCGCACGAACCCCATGGGGATCGCGGTGCCCGACGGATCGAAGATGTACCAGCCGTCACCGAGATACACCTCGACGTAGGCATGGAAGTCGGGCGGCCCGAGGATCGGATCGGCGCCGAAGTCGGTGCCCGTGGCGAATCGCGCCGGAATGTTGACCGCCCGGCACAGCGCGATCATCAGATGCGCGAAATCCCGGCACACACCTACCTGCTCGATCAGCGTGTCGACGGCCGATGTGTTCGAATTGGACGTGTTCGACGTGAACGTGACCCGGCGACGCACCCACTCCTGGATCGCCTGGACGCGGCCATGCCCCTGCCACAGCATGCCGAACTCGTGGATCGCCATCTTGACCAGCCGGTCGGATTCGCAATAGCGACTCGGATAGATGTATCCGATCACCTCCGGCGGCAACCGGCACACCGGCACTTCGGGCAACTGCATCGGATCGGCGAAGCGATGCGCCAGATCCACCGTCACCGAGTACGAGAGTTTCAGTTCCCCCGGCAACGCGCGCAGTCGCATGTACCGGTTGCCGGTCGACGGGTCGGTATGCATCTGCGGTTCGACGGATTGACTCAATGCCAGCCGTTCGTCGGAGAGCGTCTGGCTCGGTGTGTGGGCGGCGTGAATGTTGAAGACGAAATCGGCGCCGTGCTGGTCGATTTCGTAGCTGAGGTCGATCTGGAGTTCGAGACGGATCATGGGGGTCGGCTGCGGGCAACCGCGGTGGGCGTGAAATACGGGGATCCGTGCTTGCAGTATGCGCCTCCGGTCGCGCTTCGATCGGTCTTCATGGAACGACATCACGGGTCCGTCATCGTTTCGGCGGCGACTCGAAACGAATCGGCGCTGTTGCCGCGAGCGAACCCGGGCAGCAGCAGCAAAGACCGGCGGCACGGATTCGCCCGGCCGTGGTCACACGACACCTCTCTTTCACTTGCCCCAAGGATTCCACCATGCCCGCCATCATCCCGGCCTTCGGACTCGGCACCTTCCGCCTCAAAGGTCAGACTGCCATCGACTCGGTCAGGAACGGGCTCGATCTCGGTTACCGCCTCGTCGACACGGCGCAGATCTACGGCAACGAGGCCGAGGTCGGTCAGGCCATCGCGGAAAGCGGCGTGCCGCGGCGCGAGATCTTCATCACGACCAAGATCTGGACCGACAATCTCGGCGGCGACAAGCTGATTCCCAGTCTGAAGCAGAGCCTGACCAGGTTGCGCACTGCGCAGGTCGACCTGACACTGATCCACTGGCCATCGCCCGGCAACGTCGTGCCGGTGATCGAGTTCATGGAAGCGCTGCACGAAGCAAAGGCGCTGGAGCTGACCCGGCTGATCGGGATCTCGAACTTCACGATCGCGCTGATGCACGAAGCCATCGCCGCCGTCGGTGCCGCGGAGATCGCGACCAACCAGATCGAGTTGCATCCGTATCTGCAGAACCGCAAGGTCGCGGCCTACGCGCAACAGCACGGCATCCACGTCACGTCATACATGACCCTGGCGTACGGCAAGGTGTTGAACGATCCGGTCATCCACAAGATTGCGGAAGCGCACGGCGACACGCCTGCGCAGATCGTGCTGGCCTGGGCGATGCAGCTCGGCCATGCGGTGATTCCGTCGTCGACGAAGCGCACGAATCTGGAAAGCAATCGCAAGGCGCCGCAGTTGCGGCTGTCGGAAGCCGAGATGGCCCAGATCGCCACGCTCGATCGCCATGAACGGTTGACCAACCCGGCGGGACTGGCACCCGTCTGGGACTGAGTCTTGTGCGGCCGGCGATGCCCGGACTGCCGAAGCGTTCCGGCAGCCTGCGCGGCGGGCCGGCGCCGCCTACTTCTCCGCGACTGCCTTGAGGCTCACCAGACCGGCCTCGAAGTCCTTGCCGATCATCTTGTCCATGCTGACGAACACACTCATGACTTTCGACACGAAGGTGGTCGGACCGTGAATGGCCCACGTGACTTCGGTCGCGTCACCGTCGGACGCCAGCGTGAACTCGGCGATGTTGTGCGCCTCGAACGGCTTCAGAAAGTCGAGCTTCAGCACGACACGTGACGACGGCACCGACTCGATGATCTCCATGCGACCCGTGCCGACCTGGCTGTCGCCTTCCCACTCGTAGACAGCGCCTTCGCCGCTGGGTGCGCCGCTGTGCGAGCGTTTCATCGCCGGATCGCGCCGCTCGTACGGCGACCAGGACGTCCAGCTGCGCAGATCGTTGATGAGGACGAAGATCTTCTCCGGCGGCGCCTTGATGCTGATGGCGCGCTGCACGCGGAACGTGTCCGGCTTGGTGGCCGCGTAGCCCAGCAGGATGGCGATCAGCACGGCGACGACGGCGGCGATGACCTTG
>JAHCKV010000230.1 GCA_026125595.1 Burkholderiales bacterium
GACGGCGACGTACAGCGTCAGCTTGTACTGGGTCAGGCGGTAGTTCACGGCGGCGTTGTAGACGGTGAAGCTGGGGATGCGACCAAATTGGCCGTCGGCCGAAGGATTCTCGGTGTTGGTGAAATCGGAGAACTGGTCACTCACGTAGACCGCTTCGACGTTCATATCCAAGCCCGAAGGATGCATATAGCCGATGCCAGCGGTCGTCGTGTGCTTAGGCGCGTAGGGCATGCGCTTGCCGGCAGCCGATTGCTGGATCAGTGCATTGGTGTCAGCTCGACGGAAGGCGGATTCCTGCTCGGCCGTGGGCAGCCAGGTCCACGCGAGTGTGCCGTACAACCCGGTTTGCGATCCGACACGGCCGGAAAGTTCCACGCCTTCGAACAGCGCCTTGCCTTGCTAGATCGATGTGCTGCCTCCCGCGATGCTGCAGACCGCGATCAGCCGCTCGAAATCATTGCGGAACCATGTCGCTTGGACATTCATGCCCGTGACTGGCGTGGAGCGAAGGCCGATCTCGGAGTTCCAGCTCTTTTCCGCGCCGACGTCGACGAAGGTCGGTACCGGCCCTTGTCCCGTATTGATGATGTCTTCGGTGCGGGGCGGGGCGAAGCCACGGTGAATGCCGGCGAACACCGTGGTGGTCTCGTGGGCCTGGAAGGTACCGCCCAGGCTCGGGATCCAGGCGTCGAGCGAGCTCTTGCCGGAGGAGTAGTTGGTGTTCCCGGTGTTCGGGTAGTTGGTCCGTTCCGAATCAATGTATTCATAACGCAAGCCGGGCGAAAGGCTGAAGCGACCCAGGATGAACTTGTTCATCACGAACGCCGAATACGCGGAAGTGTTGCGTACGTTGTCTTCGCCCAGGGCACCGGTCCGCGCGAACGGATTGGCGGCGTTGATCTGCTTGCGCTTCTGTTCTTCGAAGTGCAGCTTGACGCCGAAATCCAGTTCGCTGGTCGTACCGAAACCCGCCCAGTTCACGTGCATCCGCGGCTCGATGCCATACGTGAAGTAGTCACGCAGGCGACCCTGGATGGAATTGCAGGCGTCGACGTTCACCGCGTCGCCAGCCAAACGCGCATCGCGGAATGCGTTGCCGCATTGGGTATCGGTCGTGGTGCTCGACTGCCGCCACCAGTCGCGGCTGAACCAGCTCGCATAGACATTGGTCGTCAGCTTGGCGTCATCGCTGAACGCGAACTCGTGGGTGGCCGACAAGCCGAAGCGACGGGTATCGAAGCTGTCGTTCTTGAACGGGTTGTAGCGGGAGCCGAAACGGTTGAATTCGGCCGTCGTCAGGCCGCTGTAGGTGACCTGCGATTCTTCACTGTAGTAGTTCGCCCGAAGCGTCAGGCCCTGGCGTTCACTGATCGAGAACACCTTCTTCAGGTTCAGGTCGTTCAGCTGCGAATGGATGTTGTCGCGCGCGCCATCGGCCTGCTTGTAGCTGTAGTCGAGCAGGAAACCGGCGCCGCCCAATTGAACCCGCGCATTGCCGTAGTCGCGGTTGCCGCCGGCCAGGCCGATCATGCCGCGGAATTCTTCCGGCGGCGTCGGCGTGATGTAGTTGATGACGCCACCGATGGTCTGTGGCCCGTACATCACCTGGCCGGCGCCCTTCAGTACCTCGATGCGCTCGTAGCGATCGATCGGCGGGTGGTAGTAGCTGGCGTTGTCGCCGTATGGCGCATAGGCCAGCGGTACACCGTCCTCCAGTAGCGTGACCTTGGTGGAGCGGGTCGGGTTCAGCCCACGAATGCCGATGTTTGGTCGCAGGCCGAGACCTTCCTCGTCGCGGACGTTGATGCCGGGCACCTTGCGCAGCGCTTCGTTGGTGGTGAACACGCGGCTCGACTCCAGCGTTTCCTTGTCCACCACATAGGCGGAGCCCGGAATGCGCTCGATTTCGGACTTGTCGGTGCCGATGATGTCGACGCGGGGTGAGGTGACGGATGAGGTCTGCGCCGCTACCGGGGTAACGACGATGGCCGCGAGCAACGCTGCGAGCGGCTTCGCTCGGCGGGAAGCCAGGGTCTCCATGCGGGAAATCTCCATTCAGGCTGTTGTTGTAGTGGACTACCCGGGCGCGGCGCTGGCGCTGCCCCGGATGGCCGTTGCCAGGTGCCACTTCGGGCGAGCGAAATTTAACACGAGTCGTTCGCGTTACTTCGTGCATCCTCAAAAGCATGTGGCCGCGAAAAATCTCGGTAAACGACAAAAAAATTCGACAGGACAAGGGGTTGTAGCTACTTTTTGAGGTTATTGACACTCATTCGCATTCGTCCTACAGTGCGCGCATCTCAGAACGAGGTGTCACCGATGTACGTCTGTCTCTGCCACGGGGTAACCGACAGCCAGATTCGCGAGGCGGTGGGTGAGGGCTGCTGCTCGATGCGCGCGCTGCGCCGCGAGTTGGGTGTGGCATCGAGTTGCGGACGTTGCGCGCCTTATGCCAAACAGGTGCTGGATGAAACACGCGAGCCAGCGGAGAGTGCGCACCTCGTTCCGGCTTGACCTCCCTCGTGTCGCGATGCAGAGTCGCGGCGCATGAAAACAAACGGCTCGCCACTGCGCGAGCCGTTTTTGTTTGCATTCGCGTTGCGTCCCATTGGAAAGTCCGAACGACCCGGGGCTTGAGGTTGCCTATACTTCAGCCATTGCGTAACTCAGAAGCGGAGTCCCGATGAAAGGCGACAAGCAAGTCATCGCGCACCTGAACAAGGTGCTGATGAATGAACTCACGGCCATCAACCAGTACTTCCTCCACTCGCGGATGTTCCGCAACTGGGGACTGAAGAAGCTGGCCGAGTACGAGTATCACGAGTCCATCGACGAGATGAAGCACGCCGACCGTCTGATCGAGCGCATCCTGTTCCTCGAAGGGCTGCCGAACCTGCAGGATCTCGGCAAGCTGCTGATCGGCGAAAACGTCGAAGAGGCGCTGAAGTGCGATCTGCAACTCGAGTTGAAGGGTCATCCCGATCTGAAGGTCGCCATCGCCCACTGTGAAACGGTCGGCGACTACATCTCCCGCGAACTGTTCGAGGACATTCTCGAAAGCGAGGAAGAGCACATCGACTACCTCGAAACGCAGCTCGAACTGATTCCGAAGATCGGTATCCAGAACTTCATGCAGACCATGATCGGCGACGGCGCGTCGTCCTGATCGACGCGGCGGGCCGACGCCGTCCTCCGAAGAAGGCCACCCCCGAAGGGTGGCCTTCTTCTTTTGTGGTGCCACCCGCGCAGGATTTCGATCCGGTCGATTACCATGCGCACGACCCGACTCGCCGCGGATTCCGTCCGATGCTGACCGCTTCCTTCCGCGTGTTGCTGCTGCTGGCAGCGGCGCTCGGCACCGCATGTTCGACGCCGCCGCGGGCGCCGGTGGATGCGCCGGTGCGTCCCAACGAGGCGCTGCCGCCGGCAACCGTCGTCCCCGTTCCCGCCGTGCCTGTTCCCATCGTCATTCCACCTCCCAAGATCGCACTGGCGCTGGGTGGTGGCGCCGCGCGGGGGTTCGCCCATGTGGGTGTCATCAAGATGCTCGAATCCCAGGGCATACGACCCGAGATCATCGCCGGCACCAGTGCCGGTAGCGTGGTCGGGGCGCTCTATGCCGCAGGCTTCGGCGGATTCGAATTACAGCGGCTCGGGCTCGAGCTGGACGAGAAGGCGGTCAGCGACTGGACGCTCCCGAATCGCGGATTTCTGCGGGGTGAAGCCCTGCAGCAGTTCATCAATCAGGCAGTACAGAACCGCACGATCGAACGACTGGATCGCACGCTGGGCGTCGTGGCGACCGATCTGCGAACCGGCGAGACCGTCGTGTTTCGCACCGGCAACACCGGCATGGCTGTACGCGCGTCGAGCAGCGTGCCCGGCGTGTTTCAGCCGGTCGTGATCGGTGAGCGGGAGTTCGTGGACGGTGGCGTGACCAGTCCGATACCGGTGCGGGCCGCGCGCGACATGGGGGCGGACATCGTGATTGCCGTCGACATCGGCAAGCGGGGTGTGCCGCCAAAACTGCTCGGTACGGTCGACGTGTGGTTGCAGACGTTCGCGGTGATGACGGGCACCATCGCACGAGCGGAACTCGCAGGTGCGGATGCGGTGATCACCCCCGATACCGCCCATCTCGGAACCACCAGTTTCGAAAGCCGCCATCTGGCGATCCTCGAAGGTGAGAAGGCGGCGCTCGCGGCGATGCCGCGCATCCGTCAGGTCATCGCCGAGCGCGAGGCGCGGCTGCGCCGGATCGCAGAGAGTGCCGCCCGCTGAAGCGGCACGGTCGCTCCCCGCACGATTTCAGCGGTGTGGCGCGAGCGACTGCCGCCGCTTGTCCAGCCACCAGCCGTATTGCACGGGCCAGTTCTCGTAGCTCGGATCGAATCCGAGTGCTTCCTGCGCGTGCAATGGCCAGTTCGGATTGCGCAGCGCCTCGCGTCCGATGGCGATCAGATCGGCCTCGTTCTTCTGCAGGATGTCCTCGGCCTGTTGCGGCTCGAGAATCAGGCCCACGGTCATCGTGGGAATGTGCGCTTCGGAGCGAATCGCGGCGGCATAGGGCACCTGGAATCCGGGGTAGCGCTTGACCCGGGCGGCCGTCGCCGAGCCCATCAGGCCGCCGGACGAGCAATCCATCACATCGACACCCAGGCCCTTCAGCTTGCGTGCGAGTGCGACCGAATCCTCCAGCGCCCATCCGCCGTCGACGCCATCGACCGACGATACGCGGAAGAACACCGGACGATCCTCGGGCCAGACCGCGCGAATCTCCCGCGTGATCTCCAGCGCGAGACGGATGCGATTCTCGAAGCTGCCACCGTAGGCGTCGGCCCGCTGATTCGACAGCGGCGACAGGAACTCGTGCAGCAGATAGCCGTGTGCGCCGTGCACTTCCACTACTTCGACGCCGGCTGCGAGGGCGCGCAGCGCCGCGGCCTTCCAGGCTTCCTTCAGCGCAGCGATGTCGTCGAGCGTCATTTCGTGGGGGACGAGCCATCCCTGATCCATCGGGATGGCGCTCGGACCGAACGTCGGCCACACGTCTTCGCCACGCGCGCGATCGGTGTCGTTCAACGGGCCGTTGCCGTGCCACGGCCGCTGCATCGAGGCCTTGCGGCCGGCATGGGCGAGCTGCACCGCCGGCACCGCTCCGTGCGCCTTCAGGAAATCGACGATGCGCTTCAGCGGCGGTATCTGGTCGTCCGACCAGAGGCCAAGATCGCCGTGCGTGATGCGGCCTTCGGCGCTCACGGCCATGGCTTCGGTGAACACGAGCGCTGCACCACCCAGCGCGAATTTCGCGAGGTGCGCGAAGTGCCAGTCGTCGGCGATGCCGTCCTTTGCCGAGTACTGGCACATGGGAGAAATCACGATGCGGTTGCGCAACCGCAGACCGCGCAGCTGGAAGGGCGAGAACAGCAGAGGAGAGGCAGTCATGTCAGGTGTGGGGATGAGCGTGGACGTGGTGTTGATGGCCCGTCTCCATGGCGACGGGGACGACGTTGACGCGGCCGTGACGCACACCCGGCTCCGCGATCAGCGCGTCGGAGAACGATCGAACCTCCCGGACCGGTCCCCGCAGTGTCACGGTCTCGAGGCAGTTGCGGTGATCGAGATGCACGTGCATCGACGACACGACGACATCGTGATGATCGTGCTGCAGCGATGTAAGTCGCTCGGCGAGATCGCGGGAGTGATGGTCGTAGACATACGACAGCGACGCGACGCACCACTGGGAATCGGGTTCCTCGAGCCGGTCCGATTCGAGCGCGGCACGCACCATGTCGCGCACCGCTTCCGACCGGTTGCCGTAGCGCCGTCGATGCATCCAGCCGTCGAACGCTTGAGCGAGCTGGTCGCTCAGCGAAATGGTGATCCGTTGCATGCGGGTTCCGATGGAGGGGCGATGACTCGCGATGTTACCCGCTGGGTC
>JAHCKV010000231.1 GCA_026125595.1 Burkholderiales bacterium
CGCGACGATGACGCGAGCACGCCGGCCGCACCGGGTGCCTATCTCGTGCAGCTGCAGATCTTCTCGACGGCCGCCGTCAACGGTGCGCCGAAGTACGGCGAATCCGATCCGTTCTACGTGTTGTTCAACTACCAGTTGACGGACGAACAGTACTGGTCTGCCTTCGAGAGCCTCGTTTCGCCCACGCCGGTGCCGGAGCCCGAAACCTGGGCGCTGATGCTGGTGGGCATCGTCGCGTTGCTGCGTCGCGCGCAACGCAGCGGTGTGCGGCTGCGGGACTGATCAGAAGGTTGCCCGGACGCCGAATTCGATCGCGCGTCCGGGTTCCGGTGCGAAGCTGCGCAGGAACGATGTCGCATTGCGGATTTCCGCATCGAGCAGATTGGTCGCGTTGACGAACAGCACCGTCTCGCCGCGCGTCACGGATTTCACGCGGAAGTCGACGTAGAGGTTCAGCAGGTCGTAGCCGGCGGTCGTGGTCTCGTTGTCGCCGGCACGGTTCTGCGGTTCTACGCGGGTGTATCGCAATCGGAAACTCCAGGGCCCCGGTCGCACCGTGATTTCCGTGCCCGTGCGACGCGGCGAGATCCGCGGCACATCGCCTGAACCGTCGGTGAAACTCGCCTGCACCGCATCGGTGAACAACGAAACCCGAACGCCGGCGTTGCGCACGTTCGGCAGCTCGACGCCGAGCTGCGCTTCGTAGCCGCGCAGCCGCACGTCCTTCTGTGTGTACTGCAGCACCGCCAGGCATTGGTCGAGCCGGACGCAGCCGTACTGGAATTCCTGTATGTCGGTGTCGTAGAACAGGCCGGTGTTGGCTTGATGGATGTAGTTCCGCGCGCGGTAGTCGAACAGATTGATGCTCGCGTCGACGCGGCCATGGCCGAGACGCAAGCTGACATCGGGCCCCTCCATGGATTCCTTGCGCAGCCGTTGATTGCCGATGTCGAAGCTGCGCGTCGCCAGGTGCGGCCCGAGGGCGTAGAGTTCCTGCACCTCCGGCGCCCGTTGCGCGCGGGACCACGTTAGCGTCAATGCGTTGCGCGTCGTCCAGCGCCACGTGCCCGCGGCCGCATAGCTCATCGGCCGATAGGTCGTGCCGGGAAAGGTCTCGACGGTGTCGAACACGGTGCGTTGCGGTTGCGCGGCGATGTGCTGCACTTCCTGCCGCGCCGATGCTTCGAGTTTCAGCGGGCCGTGCTCGAACTGCTCGAGCACGAACAGGGCGTTGGAGCGGATGTCCGATATCGGCACGAACGCTTCGGCGCCGATTGCGGAGAAGGTCCGGTTCACGGTCTGCAGGCCGGCGCTGCCGGAGAAGCGATCGGACCACCGGTGCATCAGTTCGAGGCGGCCTTCGACCGCCCGGTTGCGGAACGTGGTGAACGGCTGGCCGCGATCCACCTCGTCGTGGCGATAGTTCACGTAGCCGGCCTTTGCTTCGACCGCTTCGAGAAACCGCCACGGCGTGGTCACCAGACCGTGTGCATCGACACGCGATTGCTGCATGTCGATGCGCGTGGTGTCCGGGCCTGCAGGGGGGCTGGCGCCACCGTGGGAATGGCTCACGTGGGCGCCGGCCGGAATGCCGTAGTTGTTCGACAGCGTGCCGACCGAGAGTCCGAGAAATCCGGAACCGCCGATGAACGAACTGCCGACCGTCGCACCGTGCGCACGACTGCTGGTGTTGCCGACGGTGCCGGTGGTGTTGTTGGTCGGCCGCAGGCCGAACTGGCGCAGCACCGCGGCTTCGTCGATGGCTTTGCCGGGAATGTCGATGTCGTTGCGTTCGCGGTAGAAGCCGTCCACGTGCAGGGCCATCGGACCGGCGCCGCCGTCGGCGCGGAACGCGGTCGTGCGGCCCGCGCCGTTGTTGTTGTAACGGGCTTCGGCGGCGGCCTCGAATCCGTTCTTGGGCAGCGACTTCGGAATCCGGCCGTCCTCGACTTCGACGACACCGCCGATCGCGCCGCCGCCGTAGCGGATCGTCGCGGGGCCCCGCAGCACGCGGATGCGCTCGGCCAGTACCGGTTCGGCGGCCACTGCATGGTCCGGGCTCACGCTCGACGCGTCGTGGGTGCCGATGCCGCCGACGGTGACCTTCACGCGCGGGCCCGACATGCCGCGGATCACCGGCAGGCCGACGCCGGGGCCGAAACTCGAACTGTGGACACCCGGACTTTCGTTGACGGCGCTGCCGATGTTGCCGAGATCGCGACGTTGCAGTTCGTTCCGGTCCAGTGTGGTTTGCGGCAGGCCGTCCCGCGGGTCGTCGGCGCGGTTGCTGCGGACTTCGACCGCGGGGGCGGAGACATTCGGTTCGTCGGCGGCGAACGCGCCGCAGGCGAGGGCGCCGACCCACAGGGCCAGCGCCCGGCGGGCGAAGGGAGGATGCGACACGGCGGGGTCTCGAAGGCGGAACCGATGCGCCGTGCGCCCGAATCCGCGTTGTGGTCTTAAATGCAACAAAAAGGCATTTGACAGCCGATTGCCGCGAAAACTAACATGCAATGAGGTTGCATTACAAATAGGACAACGAGCCAGATGCAACAGTCGAGGCGGCGTTCTGTCGCGTCGACGTGACGTATCGCTGCAACCGACAACTGGAGACTGCAATGCTGACCCGTACACTTCTCGCGACCCTGATGGGCGCCGCTTCCTTGGCGTGGCAGGGCGCCGCGCTGGCCGACGATGACGATCACGACCACGGCGGCCATTCGGACATCGTGCTCGATGTCGTGGCCGGCAAGATCACGCTGCTGGGCGGCGGGACCGCGGCGGACGGATCCCGCGTCTACGAAGGCGAGTTCCACGCCGACGACTTCTTCACGACGCCGAATCCGGGTTTCGCGACGCTCGAAGGGCAGACCTACGCCGGTCTGGGCGAAACCCAGTACCAGATCCGCGGCTACGGATCGCTGTTGTTCTGGAATGGTGCCGGCTGGACGTCGGATTTCTCGACCGGAGAGTCGCTGCTGGTGGTCAAGGATCTGCCGGGCGCCAATCCGCTGGATTTCACGTTGACGTTCACGGCCGGTGGCAGCGACATCACCGGCACCGGCGTGGTCGGCCGGACGTTCTCGGACGGCAGCCTGCACGCCCACGTCGATTTCGCGCTGCTGGGCGGCGGCGGGCTCGACCCCACGCTCGGCGCGTATGCGATCCAGGTCCAGCTCTACAACAGCCTGCTGGCGGATTCGGACACGTTCTACATCGCGTTCAACAACGGCCTCGATCACGAAGTGTTCGACGCGACGCTGACCGCGCTGCCCGTGCCGGAACCGGAAACCTACGCGTTGATGGGGCTCGGTCTCGCGGTCGTGGCCTTCGCTGCCCGCCGCCGCGTGCGCCGGACGGTCTGATCCGTTGTCGTTGACCCGCCGGCAGTCGTCCTGACTGCCGGTGATGTGCGGTATCCGCCGGCGTCCTGCCGGCGGGTCATCCTGTTCCACCCATGAAGGAGGCTGCAGTGATCAAGAAAATGTCCTTAATTGCAACTGTGTTGCTGGTTGCCGGCCATGCGCATGCGGCCGGATCCCGCACCGACGAGGGGATCGGCTTCTACGTCGGCATCGACACGCAGCAGATCGTGCCGTCCGGCATCTACGCCGGTGTCGCGAATCCCAATGCCAACCGTCTGACGCTGCTGTTCGATCACGGCAATCACTACCATGGCATCGGCGCCTACAGCCTGAGCGGCGACGCGCCGGGAACGGTGCTCGACACCAATGCCAACAATCGCCTTCCGGAGACCTACACCGGCGAGGATCCCATCCCGCTGGTGGCGGGCACGGGGGACTGGAGCGGTACGTGGCGGTCGTCGCTGGACGTGGAGACCGAGTACCGGTATCTGGGCATGGCCTCGCCTCAATCGCTGAATGATCTGGGTGGTTCAGGCAGCGCGGCCGATGTGCTGTTCCACAGCAGCGGCAATCGCTGGTCGGCGGCGTTCCAGGGCGTCACGGTGGGGCTGAAGCTGTTGTCCGCCAGCGAGGGTCTGAACATCGGCATCGAAGGCGATCATGACATCTTCGACACGAGCGATGTCTACGTGCTCGGCGACAGCCTCGACTTCACGTTCCTGCCGATCTTCTGGACCGATGCCGCGGCGGCGGCGGGTACGTACTCGGCCGAGTTTCAATTGGTGAACCTCGGCACCAACACCAACGTGCGGGACGGCGGACGGTTCTACATCGACGTCGCCGTGGCGCCGGTGCCCGAGCCCGAAACCTATGCGATGGTGGCGGTGGGGTTGCTGGCACTCGCGACGATCCGTCGACGGGCGCTGAAGAAGAACGCCTGATTCGGCGGTCGACCATCCATCGGGCGGTATCCGGAAACGGGTGCCGCCCGATGTCGTCTGGCGACTGCGTGCAGCGATTCGGCCGCCAGGGCGGGCGCCAAAAAAAGACCCCGCTGCCCAGGGAGTGGCAGCGGGGTGATGGCAAGCCGCTCGATGGCGGCGAAGAGAGAATGCGCGAACCTCGATGGTCCGGAGCCGTGTCGCCACGGCACGGAACGAAGTATAGCCGATTTAGGCAATTGTGTTGCATATAAAGATGAGTGGCGGTTCTCGACCGAGGTCCGTCACAGCACCGGATGCGCCTCCGGATCATGGGTCGCGAGCAGCAGTGCGAGCATCGCGGCTTCGGTCATCGGGCGGTGGAAGTGGAAGCCTTGCCCTTGATGACAGCCGATCGCATCGAGGAATGCCGCCTGCGATTCGTGTTCGATGCCCTCCGCGATGACCTGCAGCCGCAGACCGCGCGCCATCTGCACGATGGCCAGCACGATCGACTCGTCGTTGGCATTGCCGGGAATCTCGGCGACGAACGAACGGTCGATCTTGACCGTGTCGATCCGGAAGCGGCGCAATTGCGCCAGCGACGAATAGCCGGTCCCGAAATCGTCGAGCGAAACCTGGACGCCGCGCAGGCGCAACGACCGCAGCAACTCGGCCGCCCGTTCGGGATGTTGCGCGACCGCTGATTCGGTCAGCTCGATCTCGAGCTGCGAGCCTGCCATGTCGGCCTCGCGCAAGGCTTCCTCGATGTCGTCGAGAAAGTCGTCCTGCTCGAAGTGCGAGGCCGAGATGTTGACCGCGACGACGGGCGGCCGGATCACGCCGGCGGACCGCCAGCCGGCGACGGCGGCGAGTGCCTTGCGCAGCACGACCCGCGTGAGCATCGGCATCAGCCCCGCTTCTTCGGCGATCGGGATGAACGTGTTCGGCGAGATCAGACCCCGCTCGGGATGGTGCCAGCGCGCGAGTGCCTCGACGCCGACGATCCGCCGGTCGCTCAGGGACATCTTGGGCTGGAAGAGCACGAACAGCTCGTCCCGCTTCAGCGCGTTCGCGAGCGCGCCGGTGAGCGTCAGTTGTTCGAGGCCGTCCTGCTCGAGGTCGGCGTTGTAGAACTGGTAGGCGTTGCGGCTGATCTTTTTCGCGCGATACATGGCGATGTCGGCGTGCTGCACGAGCGTATCCACGTCCCGGCCATCTTCCGGATACAGCGCGATGCCGATCGATGCGCTCACCGAATAGTCGGCGTTGCCGATTCGCAGCGGCGCGGACGCTGCGTGCAGGATCTTGTCGGCGACGCAACCGACTTCGGCGGGTGTGCGCACGTCTTCGAGCAACACGATGAATTCGTCTCCGGCATGTCGGGCTACCAGGTCCGAAGCACGCAGCGCGGCCCGCATGCGCTGCGAGATCTCCTGCAGCACGCGGTCGCCGGCCTTGTGTCCCAGGTTGTCGTTGACCTGCTTGAACCGGTCCAGATCGATGAACAGCACCGCTAGCCGCTCCTGGGTCCGCGTCGCGCGCATGAGGCAGCGTTGTGCCACCGCCAGGAAGCCGGCGCGGTTCGGCAGATCGGTGAGCGTGTCGTGATGGGCGAGGCGCCAGACGTGTTCCTCCGCCGTCTTGCGCACGTG
>JAHCKV010000232.1 GCA_026125595.1 Burkholderiales bacterium
CAAGAAGATCACGACCATCGAAGGGCTCTCACCGGACGGCGCCCATCCGGTGCAGAAGGCGTGGGTCAAGCTGCAGGTGCCCCAGTGCGGCTACTGCCAGAGCGGCCAGATCATGGCCGCCGCAGCGCTGCTCGCCGGAAAGCCCAAGCCCTCCGACGCGGACATCGATGCCGCGATGAGCAACCTGTGCCGTTGTGGCACCTATCCCCGCATCCGCGCTGCGATCCGCAGCGTCGCCGGAACGGTTTGAGAGGCGCCGCCATGACCGACAAGAACCGCAACAACGCCGCCGCGACCGCGAAGGCCGAACTGCCGCGCCGCGACTTCCTCGTCAAATCTGCAGCGCTGGGCGGTGGTCTGATGCTCGGCATGCCGCTATCGGGGGCCGCGGGTGCCGCCGAGGCCGCGACCGGTGCCGATCTGACCCAGTGGATCGCGATCCATTCCGATGACACCGTCGTGATCCGCATCGCCCGTTCCGAGCTGGGGCAGGGCAGCTTCACCGGGCTCGCGCAGCTGGTCTGCGAAGAACTCGAATGTGACTGGAGCAAGGTGCGCTCCGAGTATGCCGACACCAACGACCACATCCGCCGCAATCGCATTTTCGGCAACATGACCACCGGTGGCAGCCGCGCGATCCGCGATTCGCAGGAGTATCTGCGCACCGCCGGCGCAGCGGCGCGCGAGATGCTGGTTTCCGCCGCCGCGACGCAATGGAAAGTCCCCGCATCGGAGCTGACCGTCGAGCGCGGTGTCGTCACCCATGCCGGCACGGGTCGCAAGGCGCGATACGGCGAACTCGTCGCCGCGGCCGCGAAGCTCGAAGTGCCGAAGACGCCGAAGCTGAAGAACCCCGCCGACTGGAAGCTGATCGGCACGTCGCCGGCGCGCTTCGACATTCCCGAGAAGACCACCGGCAAGCAGATCTTCGCGGCCGACGTGCGGTTGCCGGGGTTGCTGCATGCCTCCATCGCGCAGGTACCGGTGTTCGGCGGCAAGCTGAAATCCGTCGGCAACGTCGATGCGGCCAAGGCCATGCGCGGCGTCAAGGGCGTCGTGGAGGCAGAAGACTGGGTCGCCGTCGTGGCCGACAACTGGTGGCGTGCAAACCAGGCGTTGAAGGTACTCACCATCGAATGGGATCCGGCCGGCAACGGCGACGTATCGAGCGAATCGATCAAGGCGTTCCTGCGCACCGGTATCGACGCGAAGGATCCGGCCATCGCCCGCAAGGATGGCGACGCCGCGCAGGCGCTCGCCAAGGCCGCGAAGGTGATCGAGGCCGAGTACTACGCGCCGTTCCTGAACCACGCGACGATGGAGCCGCAAACGGCCACGGCCCGCCTCACCGATGACAAGGTCGAAGTGTGGGTCGGCACGCAGAACGGCGAGACTTCCATCGCCGCGGCCTCCGAAGCGTCGGGCGTGCCGCTCGACAAGGTCTATCTGTACAAGATGCATGCGGGCGGCGGCTTCGGCCGGCGCGGGCCGTTCAACGAATACGTGAAGCAGGCCATCCGCATCGCGCAGACGCTGCCGGCCGGTACGCCGGTGCGGCTGCAGTGGTCGCGCGAGGAAGACATGCAGCAAGGGCGGTATCGGCCGGTGTCCATCGTGCGGCTGCGCGCGGGCCTCGACGACCAGGGCAACTGGACGGCGTGGGAAGTACGACAGTCGGAGCAGTCGGTGGCGGCGGGCGTGCTGACGCAGTTCATCAAGGACGGTGTCGACCAGATTGGCGTGCGGGTGTTCTCCGATTCGCCGTATGACGTGCCCAACTACACCAACGAGTACGTGATGCGGAACACGCATGTGCCGCCGGGGCCCTGGCGCGCCGTTGCGCACACCAACAACCCGATCGCACGCGAGTGCTTCATCGACGAGATCTGCCATGCCATCGGCAAGGATCCGGTCGCGTTCCGCCGGCCGCTGCTGGCGAAGAAGCCGAAGGATCTCGGCGTGCTCGATGCCGTGACGAAAGCCGCCGGCTGGGATAAACCGCTGCCGAAAGGCGTGTTCCGCGGCGTGGCCGTTTCCGATTCGTACGGCAGCTTCTCGGCGGCCGTGGTCGAGCTGTCGGTACGGGACGGCACGGTCATCGACGTGAAGCGCGTGCTGGTGGCGTTGGACCCGGGCTACGTCGTGCATCCGGATGCGGTTCGCGCGCAGATCGAAGGCGGGGCGGTGTGGGCGTTGAGCGCCGCCATGCACGAGGAGATCACGATCGAGAAGGGTCGGGTCGTGCAGACCAACTTCGCCGATTATCCGATCCTCACGCTGGCGCAAACGCCTGAGGTGGTGCCGATTCTGGTGCCGTCCGGCGGCTTCTGGGGCGGGGTCGGTGAGCCGCCGTTCGCGGCGATTCCGGCGGCATTGAACAACGCGTTGTTTGCCGCGACCGGCAAGCGCGTGCGTTCGACGCCGCTGAAGCTCCATGGGTTCTCCTACGCGTAACGGCGAAATGGCGTTCGGCTCGATGTGTATCGGTCGAACCGATCGGACGCGGCGGCGGCTGTTGGCTGCCGCTGCGTCTGGCGCCGCGCTCTATGCCGTGCGGGTGTCTGCGGTCGATGCGGACCCTGCGAAGTTGTCGACGGCGATTCGCTCGGCGTTCGGCGATCGACCGATCGTCCAGCAGCGCGTCAACGTCGAACTGCCGACGTTGGCCGAGAACGGCCTGGTGGTGCCCATCACCGTGAGTGTCGAAAGCCCGATGACGGCAGCCGATCACGTCTCGCGCATTCAGTTGTTTGCCGAGCGCAACAACCTCGCGGAGATTGCAGCGTTCGAACTGGGACCGCACAACGGCATCGCGAAGGTTTCCACGCGCATCCGCCTGGCGGAATCGCAGCAGATCCTCGCCATTGCCGAGACCAGTGACGGACGGTTGTGGTCGGGTGCCGCGCGGGTGGAAGTCACGATCTCCGGTTGCGGCTGATGGCGGCCGCATCGCGAATCCGGATGCCCGAACGGGCCAAGGCCGGTGAGATCATCGAAGTGCGCACGCTGATGTTCCATCCGATGGAATCCGGCTTCCGGCTCGACAACAAGGGCCAGCCGATTCCGCGGCACATCGTGGAAGACTTCACGTGCAGCTATGCCGGCGCGATCGTGTTCCGCGCGCGCCTTTACCCCGCGGTCGCGACCAATCCGTATGTCGTGTTCCACGTGCGCGCCACCGTCTCCGATGAGTTACTGTTCCGTTGGACTGATGATCACGGCGTGGTGGTGACCGAGCGGCTTCGATTGGAAGTGACGCCGGGCTGAGGCGAGTCGCGTTGGGCGTGCTCTCGTGTGCGAGGGTCGCGCCTTCGTTTGACACACTGACCGGAAACCCCGACCGCGATCGGACATCGCCATCATCCCGCCCTGAAACGGAGATCCCTTTGTTCGAAAGAATCCCGTTTCAACGGGACCGAACCCGACGTCGAGGTGGTCATCTACAATCGGTAAACTGCTTTTCTCCCACCGGTGACGCTCAGGTATGCGAAGGCGGTCAACGAGTGCGCAGCAACTGGCGCATAACGGGCCCGCGACAGCGGCGTGACGCACAACTGTCGCGGGCTTGTTTGCGCATCTCTGGATAACATGAGCAGGGCATTGGGAGGCATCGATTTGACCTCACATGAAGAACTGTTTGCTCTAGCCGAAAACCTCAAGAAGGTTGCGGAAGATGTGGAAGGGGATCAGATAGGCAAGCCGTTGTCTGCATTAGAGGATTCGGCGCGGACGATTGGTCGCTCCTTCTCGGGATCATGGCAGGGCTACCACTCCCGCGTGTACTACGAGGGGTTTTCACCTCCACCACCGGGAGCGCATTTCAGCCAAGAATGGGGACTAATGGACACTTTCGCGTCCAGTCTGGGATCGAGTGGAGATTGGCGCGAGTGCGATCCGGAAGCCGTTAGTGCGCGCATTCACGAATTGTCTGGAGTGCCAAATCTTGAAAAGGCTCAAGCGGCAGCCAATGCCGCTTCAAAAGCGTTCAGGGCTGCGCAACCGGAGATCATCTCTATTCTTCTTACCGAGTTGGATGGGTATGCAGATGGATTTCTAGAAAAACTCAAGAAGGAGGTTGAAGAACTCAGCCCATTGTCAATAGGCGACGTCGCGCAGCGTCTGTCTCCCAAAGGACAGATCATGACTCGGGACACGGTTACTCTTGGCCAGGGAACGCAGGTGCCGCCTCACGTGAGGGTGTTGGCTGAGGTGATCGCCATTCGTCACTCGTTTCAAATATGTCTAGACGCTGCAGAGATTGCCACTAAGGCAGGGTCGCATATTGAAAGAAAGGCACGCCGACAGAAACGTGCAGAAAGAATCGGCACCAATGTCTTTATCGGCCATGGGCAATCTCCTATCTGGCGTGATCTCAAGGACTTCGTGCAGGATCGGTTGAAACTACCCTGGGACGAATTCAATCGATTTCCGGTCGCTGGTGTTGCGAATACTGCGCGACTATCCGAAATGCTGGATGGAGCCGCCATCGCCTTTCTAGTGATGACCGCAGAGGACGAAAGAGCCGATGGTTCAGTGCAGGCACGAATGAACGTGATACATGAAGCCGGGTTGTTTCAGGGCCGTCTTGGCTTCATGCGAGCAATTGTCCTGCTTGAGGAAGGCTGCGAACAGTTCAGCAACATTGACGGACTCGGTCAGATTAGGTTCCCGTCCGGGAATATCTCATCCGCCTTCGAAGAGATCAGGCGCGTACTTGAGCGGGAGGGGTTGATTAAGCCTGCCTAGAGACTCTTCTGCGCATTGCGTGATCTCATCAAACCCGACGCTCTAGAGGACGCTGCGCGACAAAGCCACGGAGCGTTCCTGAGCTTCGCGTCGGCATCATGACAATGCTTGAACCCACGGAAAAAGAGCAGATCGAGCGGGCCGCAGTTACGGCGTTCTTGGAACTGTACAACCGAGAGTTTGGCCGCGATTTCTCCGTGACAAAGTACAGCGATAGTCCTGATTGTCTGTGTGAGGACTCGGCGGGCGAGCAAATGAGTATCGAGGTCACGACAACGGAAGACCAACCGGGCGACACTATGGCGACCTTGGGAAGATCTCAGCACAGATCGCTTGATGCTCTCAGAGAGCATCTCGCCGACATTCGTGCTGGTCGAGCGTTGCCTAGGATCAACTCCCTCAATCTTGCAGCTGGTACCTTGGCGAATCGTATCGAGCAAAAATGGTTGAAGCGATACGGCAAGAACACATTGCTCCTTGTCCAAGATACCTCAGGTGTGGATTGGAATTGGGAGCTAGCCATATCGGATCTTCAAAAGCTTTTCGCTCCAAAATTGACTCCGTTCGATTTGGGCGTTTGGCTGCTCCCTCGCGCACGGCAGCGATTGTTTCGAGTCTTGTGAGCGACGAAAACAATGACGCCGAACTACCGCTCCCACTGGACGCTCAGCCCGCGGCGCTACGCCTAACTAGTCTCGCGCCGAGGAGGCGGAACGTTGACGCTGTAGAGAGCTCTTTGTTTCGATTGCCGATCGCATGTCGGCTGGACATGATCGCGGCGACGTTCAAATTGTAACGGCGGGGGGCGAGTCGCCACTCGGTTCCCGGAGAAAGTCGCGTGTGAGTCAGCTCGTCTTGGACGAGTCTTGCTATTGCCTATGGTACGACTGCTCCAGCTTCTCCCGCGCGCCCTTGAAGATCGATCTTCGACAGTCCCCGCTTATGCGATAACGTCGCGGCTTGCCAACACGCAGGCGGAGGAGAAGCGCATGGATCTGAAAGGGATGGTCGCCGTCGTCACTGGTGGCAACGGCGGGTTGGGGCAGCGCATCTGTCACGCGCTCGCGGCCCAGGGCTGTCACATCGCCGTGGTCTATGCGCAGAGCAAGGACCAGGCGGTCGAAGTCGCGCGCGATCTCGAGCAGCATCAGGTCAGCGCCGCCGCCTTCGCCTGCGACGTCACGAGTCTCG
>JAHCKV010000233.1 GCA_026125595.1 Burkholderiales bacterium
TCTCCTCGGTGTTGAGCGAGTTCAGCCCGACCACCACGATGCTGCGATCGCCTTCGCCACGGTAGACCGCCAAGTGCTGGATGTTCGCATCATGGGTGGCGGTCACCGAGGTCAACTGCGACAGCACTCCGGGCGCGTCGGTGGCGTCCACCGTCAGCCGGGTGCCCTGATCGCGGAAGCCCAGGATCTCGATGAAGGCATCCAGGATCGCGCTCTCGGTGATCACTCCGACCAGCCGGGTACCGTCCACCACCGGCAGCATCTCGACCTTGTGGTCGCGCATCAGTACGGCGGCTTCCTCGAGCAGCGCGTCCGGCGAGATCGTCACCGGATCGCGGGTCATCACCTTGGCGACCTTCAGCTTGGCCAGCAGGTAGTTGATCTCCCCGGCCGAGAAGGTGGTCGCCTTCGACGGCCCCGCGGCGGCGATGTCGCTGGGAGCCAGGACGCCGACCACCCGGCCCTCGCTGACCACGGGCAGGTGACGGACGCCCTTGTCCTCCATCAACGCGATGGCCTCGGGCAGGGTGGTTTCCGGGGTGACGGTGAACGGGTGCGCCGTCATCCGCAGCTTCACGAACATGGCACTAGCCTCCCAGGTAGGCGCGCTTGATGTCCTCGGTTTGGGAGAGTTCGTCGGCCGGACCCGAGGTGACGATGACTCCGGTCTCCATCACGTAGGCCCGATCGGCCACCTGCAGCGCCATGTTCGCGTTCTGCTCGACCAGCAGGATCGTCATGCCGCCGGTGCGGATCTGGCGAATGGTCGCGAACAGGTTCTGCACGATCAGAGGGGCCAGACCCAGCGAAGGTTCATCCAGCAGCAGCAGCTTGGGCTTCGCCATCAGGCCCCGGGCCACGGCCAGCATCTGCTGCTGCCCGCCGGAAAGCGTCCAGCCGAGCGCGCCGGAGAAGGGCTTGATCTCGGGGAAGATCTCGAATTTCTCGTCGGCTTCCTTTTCCAGCTGCTTGCGCGGCACGCCCTTGCGGTTCGATGCGCCGAGCAGAATGTTCTCGCGCACCGTGAGCCCGGGGAAGATCCGGCGGCCTTCCGGCACGTGGCTGATGCCGAGGCGCGCGATGGCTTCGGGGCCGGTCCGCTTGATCGACTGGCCTTCGAACAGCACATCGCCTTCGGTGGCCTGAACAAGACCCGAAATGGTCTTCAGCGTCGTGCTCTTGCCGGCGCCATTCGCGCCGAGCAGGGTGACCAGTTCGCCGGCTTCGACGTGCAGGCTGACGCCCTTCAACGCCTGCACGTTGCCGTAGTGGCTGGTGACGTTGCGCAATTCGAGCAGGGCCATGTCAGTTCACCTTGCCGGCCGTGCCGAGATACGCGGCGATCACGTCGGGATTGCGCAGCACTTCCGAGGGCGAGCCTTCGGCGATCTTGCGGCCGAAGTTCAGCACCGTGATGCGGTCCGATACTTTCTCGACCAGGCCCATGTCGTGATCGATGATGAAGATCGTCAGGCCGTGACCGCGCAGCCGCTTCAGCAGTTCGACGAACTCGCCCTTCTCGGTCTGGTTCAGGCCGGCGGCGGGTTCGTCGAGCAGCAACAGCTTCGGTCGCCCGGCGAGCACGCGGGCGATCTCGACCAGTCGTTGGTGCCCGTACGGCAGGTTGCGGACGATGACATGGGCGCGATCGGCCATGCCGACGAAATCAAGCGCGGACATCGCGCGTTCGCGCAGACCGCGGTTGCCGTCGGGGACGTCGTTGTTGTCGCGTTGCGCACCGACCATCACGTTCTCGAGTGCCGACAGCGACGCGAACAACCGGATGTTCTGGAACGTCCGGCCGACACCACGGCCCGCCCGTTGATGCGGCTGCAACTGCGACACGTCTTCGCCGTCGAGCACCACCTTGCCCCCCGTGGGCTTGTAGATGCCGCTCACGACGTTCAACGACGTGGTCTTGCCGGAACCGTTCGGACCGATCAGCGCATGCACGGTGCCGCGCTGGATGTCGATGTCGATGCCGTCCACGGCCTTCAGTCCGCCGAAGAACTTCTGCAGACCCTGCACCTGCAGCAGCGGCGGCGCATCGGCACCCTGCAGTTCGAGATCGAGCGGCTTGACACCGGTCGTGTCGGTGCGGGCGATCGGCTTCACGAACTTCGCACGGATCGACTTGATCAGGCCCCAGATTCCTTCGGACAGGAACACCATGATCAGAATCACGCCGAGCCCGTACACGGCAAGATACACATCCTTGATGAAGCTGAGCGATTCCGGCAGGTGCTTCAGCCACTCCGGCATCTGCACGATGAGCACGGTGCCGATCACGCCGCCGAACGGCGATTGCGCACCGCCGAGCAGTGTCGCGGTGAGGAATTCGACCGACCGCATGAAGTTGAAGTTGTCGGGGCTGATGTACGCGAAGCCGCCGGCATAGAGGCCGCCGCCGATGGCGCCGAGCAATGCCGACAGCGCGAACGCGATCACCTTGGTGCGCAGCGTGTGCACACCGACCACTTCGGCGGCCAGCTGGTTCTCGCGCACCGAGCGCATGGCCCGACCGAGTCGCGTGTTCGGCAACCACCACACGGCGAACATCAGCAGGTACAGCACGATCGCACAGAACAGCAGATAGGCGCGGTCGTCTTCGAGCTCGTAGCCGAACAGCGAAGGCCGTGGAATGCCGGCGATGCCATCCGGCCCGTGGGTCACTTCGATCCAGTTGGTCAGCACCAGATCGAAGATCTGCTGAAAGCTGATGGTGATCATCGCCAGGTAGTGGCCACCCAGCCGGATCGTGGTCATGCCCAGCGCCAGACCGGCGATGGTGGCGGCGCCGACGCCGAGACCGAGCGAGATCCAGAAATTGATGTCACCCGAGACCGTACCGAGCGCGACGCCATAGGCGCCGAAGCCGAAGAACGCAGCCTGCGCCAGATTGATCTGGCCGGTGTAGCCGAGCACGACCACCATGCCCAGCACGGCGATGGCGTATGTCACCGCCTGCATGAACATCTGCACGACATAGGTGCTGGTTTCGAACTGATAGGGCAGCAGGGCGAGGCCAAGCCCGATGACGCCCAGCACGATGAGCCAGGGAAGACTGAGGCGCTGCATGGGATCAGCCCGGCGAAGCCCGGCCCGAGCCGGTGCCGTATGCGATGTTCTGCGCGGTATCGATCATGCTTTTTCGGACACCTTCTCGCCGAAGATCCCCTGGGGCCGGAACAGCAGGAAGATGAACAGGGCCAGGAAGGCGTAGGCGTCCTTGTAGGGGACCGAGATGTGATAGGCCGCCAGGCTTTCGATGACACCCAGCAGCAGGCCGCCGACGATGGCGCCGGTCACGTCGCCGAAGCCGCCGATGATCGTGGCGGCGAACGCCTTCAGCGCGATGATCGAACCCATGCCGATCGACACGAACAGGATCGGACCGACCAGCACGCCGGCGACACCGCCGAGCACCGCGCTGTAGACGAACGTGATGGAGATCATCAGCGCCACCGGAATGCCCAGCAGACGCGCCATGTCCTTGTCCTGCGACGTGGCTTGCAGTTTCTTGCCCAGCAGCGTGTGTTCGAAGAACAGGTACGTGAACGCGACCAGCGCAACGGTGACGATCAGGATCATCAGGTACTGGCTGTCGAGGAAGATGCCACCGATGTTGATGCCGTCGGTGTTGAGCATCTTCTCCAGCGGCTTCGGTTGCGGGCCGAACACGGCGAGCACGGTGTTCTGCAGGAAGATCGACGCGCCCAACGTGCTGATCAGCACCGGCAGGAAAGAGCGGTGCCGCAGCGGATAGTAGACGCCGTAGTTGAACAGAACGCCGAAGATCGCCATGGCGACGAGCGCCGCACCGAACGCAAGCCAATAGGGCCAAGCCAACGTCGTGAAGAACAGCACCATGCCGTAGGCGCCCAGCATCGCGAAGTCGCCCTGGGCGAAGTTCACGACGTTGGTCGCGCGGATGATCAGCACGAAGCCGAGGGCGACCAGCGCATAGATGCTGCCGAGCGCCAGGCCCTGGAACAACACCTGAAGATTGTCGAAGAGGATTTGCACGGAGTGTCGTCGGGGAGCTGTGCAGGAATTCCGCCGCCGGGTAACGGTTGCCCGTTCCCGACGGCGGTTCCCTCCTCCCCCCTAAGGAGCCTGTTTGCGCAACGGTGGTCGATGAAGACGGCCGTTGGCGCTATTCCTTGAAATCGATGTGTTTGATGAACGAGACCTTGCCGGCGTCGTTCTTCACGACGTTGTACCCCCGCAGGCCGTCCCCGTTGTCGTCGAAGGTGTAGGTGCCTTCGACGCCCTTGTAACCCTTGATGCCGACGACGGCCTTGCGGATCGCTTCCGGGTCCGTGCTCTTGGCGGTGTTGATCGCCAGCGCGAGGATCTTCAGCGCGTCGTAGGCCCAGCTGGAATACACGTCGGGATCCAGCTGCTTGTAGGTTTCGCGATATTTCTTCGAGTAACCCTTCGATTCGTCACTGGCGTCCGGAGTGAAATCGGCGATGCCGTAGACGCCGTTGAGGGCCGGCCCGGCGAGCTTCATCGCGGTGTCCGTCACCACCGACGGCGAACCGACCCATTCCGCGTTGATGCCCAGTTGCCGCAGCTGCTTCGCGAAGATGCCGACGTCCGGCGAATTGGTCATGTAGCTGCCGATGATGTCGGCGCCGGATTTCTTGATCGCCAGCACCACCGGCGTGAAATCCTGGGAGTTGTTGGTGTAGCCCTGCACCAGTACCGGCGTGATGCCGTGTTCCTTCAGCGCGGCGGTCAGCGCGGCCATGCCGCCGGCCCCGAACGCATCGGTGGAATGCACGATGGCCCACTTCTGCTTCTTCAGCGTATTGACGCCGAAGTCGGCGATCACCTTGGAAGAATACGAATCGCTCGGCCGGCCGCGGAACAGCCAGCGATTCTTGACTTTGGTGAGGCTCGGGTCGGTGCCGCCGATCATCGTCGGGATGCCGGCCTTCTTGATGGTCGGCGATGCGGCCTGCACCTGCGTGCTGCGGATCGGTCCGATCGTCGCGACGATGCCTTTTTCGCCGAACAGCTTCGAGAACGCCAGCACCGTGCCGGGATTCGTCGATTGATTGTCTTCGAGTTTCAGTTCGAGCTTCTTGCCGAGAACGCCGCCGGCGGCGTTGATCTCTTCCAGCGCGAGCTTGGCGCCGTTGTGGGTGTAGACCCCGGCTTCCGCATTCGGGCCCGTGGCTTCGTTCACGAGGCCGATCTTGATCGTGTCCTGCGCGTGGGCGGTCAGGTGGACCGCGGCGCCGATGACGACCGCCGCAATGGCGGTAAACGTACGCATGACTCCTCCGTGTGCTGTATCGCCGGTGCGAACTGCCGTTTGAACTCCGGCGATCACGACTCGGGCTTGCATTCGTTCGTGGGCAAGCGGGCCGTATGCTATGGGGGTGTCGCGAGCAGTGTCAACGCGCAATTCGCGCCGCGCCGCGTCAATCGCGTTGCGTTACAAACTGGAATATTTGCCATGCATATCCCGGCCGCCGATGCCGCCGTGCGTTTCTCGAACCGGGTCACGGATTACGTCCGGGCACGTCCCGGATATCCGCCGGAACTGCTCTCGTTGCTGCAACGACACTGCGGACTGACGACGGCTTCGGTCGTTGCCGACATCGGCAGTGGCACGGGCCTGCTGACGACGCTGTTGCTGGAAGCCGGTTGTCGCGTGTTCGGTGTCGAACCCAATCGCGAGATGCGCGAGGCCGGCACCCAGGCGCTGCAGCGATTTCCCGCCTTCGTCGCGGTGGAAGGCTCGGCTGAAACGACGACGCTGCCGGACGCGACCATCGACGTCGTGACCGCGGCGCAGGCATTTCACTGGTTCGACCGGATCCGCGCGCGGGCCGAATTCGCGCGCATCCTGAAACCGGGCGGCTGGGTCGTGCTGATCTGGAACGACCGTCGCGT